>CAMPIF010000345.1 GCA_946886245.1 Ectopseudomonas composti
ATCCTGAGCAATCCACCCTATATCCGCGCCGATGACCGCCATCTGAACGAAGGCGACGTGCGCTTCGAGCCGAGCAGCGCCCTGGTCGCCGGCAGCGACGGGCTGGACGATATTTGTGCGATCATCCAGGCCGCGCCGCAGCACCTGCTGTCCGGTGGCTGGCTGCGGCTGGAACATGGCTTCGACCAGGCCGAGAACGTGCGCAGCTTGCTCGCCGAGGGCGGCTTCGTCGAGGTCGCTAGCCGGCGTGACCTGGGCGGTCATGAACGCATCAGTTTGGGACGTTTCGACCGTGAGTGATCAGATGCTGAGCGATGAAGAACTGCTGCGTTACAGCCGGCAGATCCTGCTGAAACAGATCGATGTGCAAGGGCAGCTGCGCCTCAGGCAGGGCCGTGCGCTGATCGTCGGCATGGGCGGGCTGGGTTCGCCCGTGGCGCTGTACCTGGCTGCCGCTGGCGTCGGCGAGTTGCACCTGGCCGACTTCGACAGGGTGGACCTGACCAACCTGCAGCGGCAGATCGCCCACGACACCGCCAGCATCGGCCAGGCCAAGGTGGATTCGGCCATGGCGCGGCTGGCCGCGATCAACCCGCTTATCAGCCTGGTGCCGCATCGTCAGGCGCTGGACGCCGACTCGCTGGCCGCCGCCGTGGGCGCCGTCGATCTGGTGCTGGACTGCTCGGACAATTTCACCACCCGTGAGGCGGTCAACGCGGCCTGCGTCGCGGCCGGCAAACCGCTGGTCTCCGGCGCGGCGATCCGCCTGGAAGGGCAACTGTCGGTGTTCGATCCCCGCAATGCCGCCAGCCCCTGCTACCACTGCCTGTATGGCCACGGCAGCGAGGCCGAACTGACCTGCAGCGAAGCCGGTGTGGTCGGGCCGCTGGTCGGCCTGGTCGGCAGCCTGCAGGCGCTGGAGGCGCTGAAACTGCTGGCCGGTTTCGGTGAGCCGCTGGTAGGCCGTCTGCTGTTGATCGATGCGCTGGGCACGCGCTTTCGCGAACTGCGGGTCAAGCGCGATCCGGCCTGTGAGGTGTGCGGTGGGCGCTAGCAGGCCGTTGAAAAACGTAGGCGAGGCAGGCAAGACAAGGCAAAAACGGCCGAAAAAGCGGAGTTTACGTGTTGTAAATGAGCATTTTGAGGCCGTTTTTAACGCAGTATTGCCAACGCAGGTAGTTTTTCAACGGCCTGCTAAGCATAGGCTGCGTAGTTGTGGGGATGATTTGAAATGAGTCAGTCGCAGGCGCCGATTGGCGTTTTCGACTCCGGTGTCGGCGGCCTGTCGGTGCTGCGCGAGATTCGTCAGCTGCTGCCCAACGAGACGCTGCTCTACGTCGCCGACAGCGGCCACGTGCCCTACGGCGAGAAAAGCCCGGAATACATTCGCGAGCGCTGCGTACTGATCACCGAGCACCTGCTGGCGCAAGGCGCCAAGGCCTTGGTGCTGGCCTGCAATACCGCGACGGCGGCAGCGGCCGCCGACTTGCGCGAGCGTTATCCGGACTTGCCCATCGTCGGCATGGAGCCTGCGGTAAAGCCGGCAGCGGCGGCGACCCGCAGTGGCGTGGTCGGTGTGCTGGCAACCACCGGTACGCTCAAGAGCGCCAAATTCGCGGCTCTGCTCGACCGCTTCGCCAATGATGTGCGAGTGATCACGCAGCCCTGCCCGGGGCTGGTGGAATGCATCGAGGCGGGCGAACTGCAGGCCGCGGCGACCCGTGAGCTGCTGCGTGGCTACGTCACGCCGCTGCTGGCCGAGGGCTGCGACACGCTGATTCTCGGCTGCACACACTATCCCTTCCTGCGTCCGCTGCTAAGCGAGCTGGTGCCGGCCTCGGTAACCCTGATCGACACCGGTGCGGCAGTGGCGCGTCAACTGCAGCGTCTGCTCACTCAGCACGACATGTTGGCAACCGCGCCCGCTCGGGCCACGCGCTACTGGAGCAGCGGAGAAACCGCGCAGCTTTGCCGCGTATTGCCGATCTTGTTGAATGAAACGGCCGAAGTGCTTTCGATTTAGTGAATTTTTTTCGGTTTGCGCTTTCTCTGATATCGAATCCTTCTATATTTTCGTAACGAGCCTGATTAAAACCTCCCGCTATAAAAAGGAATGACTCATGAAGAAGTTATGTGCCTTTGCTGCAGCCACGGCCTTGACGTTCGGAACTCTGGGTAGTGCACAGGCTGCGGATGTAACCGCAGCTATTGGTCAGAGCGGCGATTCCACCATGGTGTATCGCTTGGGCGCGCAGTGGGACTGGGACCGCAGCTGGCTGGAGAGCAGCTATGGCCGTCTGACTGGCTACTGGGACCTGGGTTACACCTACTGGGATGGCGACGAAACGGCGAGCAATCACAGCCTGTCGTTCTCGCCCGTGTTCGTCTACGAATTCGCCGGGCAGAACGTGCGGCCTTACATCGAGGCCGGCATCGGCGTTGCAGCCTTCTCCAGTACCGATCTGGAGAGTAACGAGCTGGGCTCGTCGTTTCAGTTCGAAGACCGCATCGGCGTCGGTCTGCGCTTCGCGGGCCAGGAGATTGGTTTGCGCGCGATCCACTACTCCAACGCGGGTCTGAAGAACCCCAATGACGGCGCAGAAGCCTATACCCTGCACTACCGCATGAGCTTCTAAGCGACCATCCAGGGTGCGCCGTGCGCACCGCTGGCGGTAGCGCTGGCTCTTCGGTGCGCACGGCGCACCCTGCGTCAGATGTAAGCCCCGGCGATACCGCGGCGCTCTTCCAGGCATTCGGCCGCCCCCAGCTCGAACTCGCGGCAGATCAGCGGGCGCACCTCGTAGATGGTGCAGCGCATGCTGTCGCGATCAAGCGCTATGCACCAGCCGTCGTCCAGGCGGCGCATGACCTCACCGCCCCAGTCGTCGGTATCGATGTAGCGTTGCGGCACGCCGGTGTCGCCCAGCAGCATGACTTCCAGCTGGCAGCAGCAGGCCGCGCAGGTGCTGCAACTGACCTCGGGTTCGGTTGGCAGTTGGGTATGGGGAATGGTCTGGCTCATGGCGCGGCAGTGTACGCCATGCAGTGGATACGCGGGGCTCGGGCTGACAGGCGCAGCGCCGCCATTGCGGCAGGCCGGCGAGGCGCCGCCCCTGTAGAGGTTATCGGCTAGGTCGATTGGCGGTTGCGCAGGCTCTGCTCGTATTGCGCCCGATAGAGTTTGGCGAAGCCATGCAGCACCGGCAGCACCACGGCCCAGATCAGTGCGAAGATCGCCAGGGTTGGCCAGGTGCCCAGCGGCAGGGCGACGCCGGCGATCTTGGCGCCGCCGTAGTAGGACAGCGGTGCGGAAACCGCGCCGAGCAGGCTGGCTCGCCACCAGGGCTGGGCGGTCCAGGCCAGGCAGTGATTGAGGGTGCTGGCCAGCAACAGCCAGAGCAAGGCCAGCCACAGGGGAATCAGCTGGCGCTCCTCGCCGAAATCGAACACGCCGAGGTTGAGCAGGAAGCTGTCCAGCGCACTGCCGGCGAGAAACACGCTGAGCAGCAGCTTGCCTTCGGCGGCCCAGCTGCTGACCCACAACAGGTGCACGCCGATGATCGCTGCCACCGCCAGCAGCCACAGGCTGTCACCTGCAAAGACGCAGACCAGCCAGCCGAGCTGGAACAGGAGGGCATTGGCGATCAGCTTAGGCATCGAAGTTTCCTAACAGAGGCGCAGGGCGAGCGGCCGGTTTGGCCAGTAGCAGTTGCGCGGTGCCAATGGTGCGTTCGAGGAAGCCGCCTTCGCAATAGCAGAGGTAGAACTCCCACAGGCGATAGAAGTAATCGTCGTAGCCCAGTTGCTCCAGGCGCTGCCGCGCGTGACGCAGGTTGTCGTGCCACAGGCGCAGGGTACGCGCGTAGTGCAGGCCGAAATCTTCCATGTGGTGCAGGTTGAAGTCGGTGTGCCGGGTGACCACGTCGAGCATCTTCTGCACCGAGGGCAGGGCGCCGCCCGGAAAGATGTAGCGCTGGATGAAGTCCACCGACTTGCAGGCCTGCTCGTAGCGTTGGTCGCGGATGGTGATGGCCTGCAGCAGCATCAGCCCGTCGGGCTTGAGCAGGCGCGCGCACTGCTCGAAGTAGGTGGGCAGGAAGCGATGGCCGACGGCCTCGATCATCTCGATGGAGACCAGCTTGTCGTACTGGCCCTCGAGGTCGCGGTAGTCCTCCAGCAGCAGGGTGACGCGATCCTCCAGGCCCAGCTCGCGAATGCGTTGCTCGGTGTGCGCGTGCTGCTCGCGCGACAGGGTGGTGGTGGTCACCCGGCAGCCGTAATGGGTCGCAGCATAGATGGCCATGCTGCCCCAGCCGGTACCGATCTCCAGCAAGTGGTCGCAAGGCTTCAGCGCAAGCTTCTGGCAGATGCGTTCGAGCTTGTTGAGCTGCGCCTGCTCCAGGCTGTCGTCCTCGTTCGCGAACATCGCCGCCGAATACATCATGGTCGGGTCGAGGAATTGTTCGAACAGGTCGTTGCCCAGGTCGTAGTGCGCGGCGATGTTGCGACGCGAACCCTGTCGGGTGTTGCGGTTGAGCCAGTGCAGACCCTGGATCAACGGTCGGCCGAGGCGTGCCAGACCGCCTTCCATCGCGTCCAGCACGTCGAGGTTGGCGACGAAGATGCGAATCACCGCCGTCAGGTCCGGCGTGCTCCAGTAGCCGTGGATGTAGGCCTCACCCGAGCCGATCGAGCCGTTACCCGCCACCAGGCCCCAGACCGCCGGGTCATGCACCGTGATCTCGGCGCGCAGGCTGGCCTGCGGGCTGCCGAAGTGCAGGCTGTCGCCCGCCTCGTGGATGACCAGCAGGCCGTGGTGCAGGTGCTGCAGCTGGCGTATCACGGCACGCCGCAACAAGCCGGCGCCAATGCCGTTGCCACTGCGTACCAGGCTTCTGGTGGAGGTCAGGCTAGAGCTCTTCATGGTGCATGTCCTTCACTTGCGGGCGGGCGACACGGAAGCTGCCTTCCGCGGGCTTGTGGTCGAAAATCGGGATGCGCTTGAACAGCAGGCGCATCGCCTGCCAGTAGATGGCGGCCAGGGTCTTGCCGGTCATCCAGGGAAAACTGAGCAGATAGCGGTGCAGGCTGGCGCGGTCGAGGCCTTCGCGGTGCAGGCTGAGGCTGGCGTCGAACATCTTGGTTTCGCCCTGCCAGTCGGCCATGTGCACGCCCAGGCGTTCGCCGACGGCGCTGAAACTCATGCGGTATTGCAGCTCGCCCGGCAGGAAAGGCGAGACGTGAAAGGCCTTGTCGACGCTGACCTG
>CAMPIF010000346.1 GCA_946886245.1 Ectopseudomonas composti
TGCGGCGTCAGGCTGTCATCGTCGGCTTTTTCGCGAGCGCAGATGAAGGCGATGCCACGCTTGCCCAGCTCGCGAGCGACATAGGCGAAGGTTTCGCCACGGTTGGCGTCGCCCATGTCGTGCGAGTCGGCACGCGGTGCCAGGTGCACGCCGACGCGGCCGGCGCCCCATACCGAGATGGCGGCGTCGGTCACTTCCAGCAGCAGACGCGCGCGGTTCTCGACGCTGCCGCCATACTGGTCGGTACGCTGGTTGGTGCTGCTCTGCAGGAACTGGTCGAGCAGGTAACCGTTGGCACCGTGGATTTCCACGCCATCGAAACCGGCGGCCATGGCGTTCTCGGCGCCTTGCCGATAAGCCTCGACGATATCGGCAATCTCTTCGGTCTCCAGCGCACGCGGGGTGACGTAGTCCTTCATCGGACGCACCAGGCTGACGTGACCGGCCGGCTTTATGGCGCTGGGGGCGACCGGCAGTTCGCCGTCCAGGTAGATGGGGTCGGAGATACGGCCGACGTGCCACAGCTGCAGGACGATCTTGCCGCCGTTGGCGTGCACCGCCTGGGTGATGTTGCTCCAGCCGCGAATCTGCGCGTCCGACCAGATGCCGGGGGTGTTCGGGTAGCCCACGCCCATCGGCGTGACGGCGGTGGCTTCGCTGATGATCAGGCCGGCCGAGGCGCGCTGCACGTAGTACTCGGCCATCAGTGCGTTGGGCACGCGGCCTTCGTCGGTGCGGCAGCGGGTCAGCGGCGCCATGATGATGCGGTTGTTCAGGTGCAGATCACCGATCTGGATGGGGTCGAACAGTGTTGGCATGGTGGTTTCTCCGAGGGAAAGGTCAAATCAGAGTTGCTGGCCAAGGCGCTCGACGAAAGCCTGGATCAGCTCGTCGTTGCGCTTGAAGAAGTGCCACTGGCCGACCTTGCGACTGGTCACCAGACCGGCGCGTTGCAGGGTGGTCAGATGGGCGGAAACGGTGGATTGCGACAGGCCGGTGCGCAGGAAGATCTTGCCGGCGCACACGCCGATCTCCAGCGGGTGATCCTGTTCGGCGAAGTTGAGCTCGGGCTCCTTCAGCCAGTCGAGGATGTCGCGGCGCAGCGGGTGGGCGAGGGCCTTGATGATGAGGTCGATGTCCATGGCGGTGTCGGTGTGTATCGTCATGGGGCGAACCTTATATCGTCTCCGGGCGATATACAGATCGATTGTTCCAATAGTCTCCATCAACGGCTTCGATTGTCCTGCTCAGGGCGGTAAGCTCGCGGGATGAACTACCTGGCCCATCTTCATCTTGGTGGCGACGCACCGCCGCAGTTGCTCGGCAGCCTCTACGGCGATTTTGTCAAAGGCCCGCTGAGTGGGCGCTGGCCGGCAGAAATCGAGGCGGCCATCCGCCTGCACCGGCGCATCGACGCCTTTACCGACAGCCACCCGCTGCAGGCGCGCGCGCGTGCTCGTTTTCCCGCCGAGCGGCGACGCACGGCCGGCATGCTGCTGGATCTGTTCTTCGACCATTGCCTGGCGCGCGACTGGGCCGAGTATGCGGCGCAGCCGCTGGATCATTTCACCCGCCAGGTGTATCGCGTGCTGGCCGCCGAGGCGGAGCTGCCAGGACGCCTGGCGCTGATGGCGCCGCGCATGGCGGCGCAGGACTGGCTGGGCAGCTACCGCGAGTTCGCGGTGCTGGAGCAGGTGATTGCCGGCATGCAGCGGCGCCTGTCCAAACCGCAACTGCTCGATGGCAGCCTGTCGGAGCTGGAGCTCCTGTACGAGCCGCTGAGCGAAGATTTTCGAGCCTTCTATCCTGAGCTGATGGCCTTCGCCGAAGCTGAGTTGAACGCATCGGGGTAGAGGCGGTGCGCATGGCGCACCCTACGGGTCGGTCTGTGTAGGGTGCGCCGCGCGCACCGAAAGCGCGTGCCATGGCGGCGGATCGGCAGGGCGTATCCGTCGTTGCGGAGTGGCTGCGGTGCGCATGGCGCCCCCTACGGGAGTTCCCGGCATCCGTAGGGGGCTTCAGCCGCGACGACCATCGCTCAAGCCCCTCTCACAGAGGCTCAAGCCGCCTGGGCATACAGGCCAAAGCGCCGCACCACCCATTTCTCCAACTCCGCCACGCTGAACAGCGCCAGGCCTGCCAGCAGTACCCGCAGCCACTCATCCAGGCTCATGCCGACTGAAGCAAACACAGCCTGCATCGGCGGCGCATAGGTGTAGAGCGCCTGCAGTACCAGGCAGGCGGCGATGGCCAGCAGGACCGCGCGGCTGCCGAACAGGCCATCGAGGCTGAGCACGGAGGCGAAGATGCGCCGGCTGTTGATCAGGTAGAACACCTCGCACATCACCACGGCATTCACTGCGATGGTGCGGGCGCTTTCCAGGCTGTTGCCGCGCTGCACTTCCCAGAGGAACAGGCCGATGCCGGCGCCGGCCATCAGCAGCGACACCAGCAGCACGCGCCAGACGAAGAAGGCCGACAGCAATGGCTCGTTCGGCGCCCGAGGCGGGCGGTCCATCAGCCCGGATTCGGCCGGTTCGAAGGCCAGAGCCAGGCCCAGGGTCACCGAGGTGACCATGTTGATCCACAGCACCTGTGCCGGAGTCAGGGGCAGGGTCAGCTGGAACAGGATGGCGGCGATCACGATCAGCGCCTGGCCGCCGTTGGTGGGCAGGGCGAAGAGGATGAATTTCTTCAGGTTGTCGTAGATCGCCCGGCCCTCGCGCACGGCGCCGGCGATGGTGGCGAAGTTGTCGTCGGCGAGCACCACTTCGGCCGCTTCTTTGGCCGCTTCGGTACCCTTGTCACCCATGGCCACGCCGACGTCGGCGCGCTTGAGGGCCGGCGCGTCGTTGACGCCATCGCCGGTCATCGCCACCACGTCGCCGCTGGCCTGCATGGCCTGTACCAGGCGCAGCTTGTGCTCCGGGCTGGCGCGAGCGAACACCTCGACGCCCGGCAGTACCTCGCGCAGGCTGCGCTCGTCGAGCAGCTCCAGCTCGGCGCCGGTCATCGCCGGCAGGCCGATACCGATACCCAGCTGGGCGCCGATGGCGCGGGCGGTTTCGGCGTGGTCGCCAGTGATCATCTTGACCCGGATGCCGGCGCGCTGGCATTCGGCGACGGCGGCGATGGCTTCCTCGCGCGGCGGGTCGATGATGCCGACCAGAGCCAGCAGGGTCATGCCCTGTTCCACATCGGCGAAGTTCAGACTGCGTTGGGAGGCGGAGGCCGCGCGGCTGGCGATGGCCAGCAGGCGCAGGCCACGGGCAGCCAGATCGGTGGCCTGGCGCCGCCAGTAGTCGGCGTCCAGTGGCTGCACGCTACCGTCGCCATCGCGCTGGTCGCTGCACATTTCCAGCAGACGCTCCGGCGCGCCCTTGAGGTAGATCACGCCGTGGCCCTGATGGTCATGGTGCAGGCTGGCCATGAAGCGATGCTCGGACTCGAAGGGGATGCTGTCGCTGCGCGGCAGTTGCACATTCAGCGTCGGGGTCTCCAGCCCGGTCTTCAGGGCCAGGGTGTGCAGTGCGCCCTCGGTGGGGTCGCCCTGCAGGCGCCAGCTGCCAGCGGCGTCCTGCTGCAACTGGGCGTCATTGCACAGGGTGGCGGCGCGGGCGATTTCCAGTAATGCGGCATCCGGCTCCACCAGCGCACCGTCGAGATGGAAAGCGCCCGCCGGGGCATAGCCGACGCCGCTGACGTCGAGCACGCGGCTGGCAGTGACCAGACGCTGCACGGTCATCTCGTTGCGCGTCAGGGTGCCGGTCTTGTCCGAGCAGATCACCGTCACCGAACCCAGGGTTTCCACGGCCGGCAGGCGCCGCACGATGGCGTTGCGCGCGGCCATGCGCTGCACGCCGAGGGCGAGAATCACCGTCATCAGCGCCGGCAGGCCTTCGGGGATGGCGGCAGCGGTCAGCGCCACCACCATCATGAACATCTCGGCCGGGTCCTGGCCATGCCAGAAGGTGCCGAGGGCGAAGGTGGCCAGGGCGAAGATCAGGATGGCCAGTGCCAGCCAGCGGCTGAACTGCTCGATCTGCCGCAGCAGCGGCGTGGTCATCGTCTGCACCTGTTGCAGCATGGCGCCGATACGGCCCAGCTCGGTGTCAGCACCCGTGGCCACCACCACGCCGCTGGCCTGACCACTGGCCACCAGGGTGCCGGAATAGGCCATGCAGCGGCGGTCGCCCAGCGCCGCATCCGTCTGGCAACGAGCCAGGGATTTCTCCACCGGTAGCGATTCGCCGGTCAGTGCCGCCTCCTCTACCAACAGGTTCTTCACGCTGATCAGGCGCAGGTCGGCCGGCACCTTGTCGCCGGAGGCGAGCAGGACGATGTCGCCTGGCACCAGCTGACCGGCGTCGATCTCGCGACGCTCGCCGCCACGCATGACCAGGGCGTACGGCGACAGCAGATTGCGGATGGCGTCGAGGGCGTTCTCCGCCTTGCCTTCCTGAATGAAGCCGATCACCACGTTGATCAGCACCGCAGCGAGTATCACCGAGGTATCGACCCAGTGGCCGAGCAGGGCGGTGACCAGGGCTGCGGCCATCATCATGTACAGCAGCACGTTGTGGAACTGGTACAGCAGACGCAGCAGCGGGCCGCGTCGCTTGGGTGGTGGCAGACGATTGGGGCCGTGACGTTGCAGGCGCAGTTCGGCTTCTTCCTGGCTGAGACCGCTGCTGCTGCTGTGTTGGGTGTCGAGCGCTTGTTGTGCAGTCAAACCGTGCCAGGTGTGGTCACTATGTGGTGAGGGGGCATTGCCCATGCGGCGCGTCTCCTTCGTTGGGCCGGGCTGCACCTGTCGGACGCCATCTGGCGGGGCAGTGAGCCGTCCTGATTACCCTAGTCCGCTTTACCGCGTCGGGCCTGACCTGCATCAAGGAGTAAGGCGTCGGGAGGCGCTTGAATGTAATGCGGTGTTGAACCCCATGGAGGAAACGAGATGATCAAGATTCTGGTAGCGACCGATCTGTCCGAGCGTTCGGCGCATGCGCTGCAGCGCGCCGTGCAACTGATCCGTCGCCAGGGCGGCGGCGAGTGGAGCCTTGTGCATGTGATCGATGACGATGCGCCGGCCGCGCACGTGCAGCGTCAGGTGCAACAAGCCGAGACGCTCTTGCAGGCGCAGGCCGAGCGCCTGGGTGAGCAGGCCGGCAGCGTTCCGCGAGTGATCGTGGGCACTGGCGAGGCCGCAGCGGTGATCGTCGAGAGCGCTCAGGGCATGGGCGCCGATCTGCTGGTGG
>CAMPIF010000347.1 GCA_946886245.1 Ectopseudomonas composti
CCCTAGGGTGGCGTCAGTTTCAGCATCGAGGCATCGAATATGCAGGAGCGGCGCTCCGCCGCGAACCTGGGGGACACGCACTTGAAAGCTCGCCCCGGGGCGGGCCGCCTGCGAACGGCTGTTCTGATAGGCGCGTTTCGTTGACCTACGGGCGTATCAGAACGCCTTGCCGGTCTTGTACAGGTGCTCGAAGCAGAAATTGGTCGCGTCGATGTAACCCTCGGCGCTACCGCAGTCGAAACGCTGGCCCTTGAACTTGTACGCCATCACGCAGCCCTGCTGGGCCTGGCGCATCAGCGCGTCGGTGATCTGGATCTCGCCACCCTTGCCCGGCGGCGTGCTGCGGATCAGGTCGAAGATGTCCGGGGTGAGGATGTAGCGGCCGATGATCGCCAGGTTCGACGGCGCGTCTTCGGGCTTGGGTTTCTCCACCATGTTGCTGACGCGGTAGATGTCATCGCGGATCATCTCGCCAGCGATCACGCCGTATTTGTATGTTTCGTCCTTCGGCACTTCCTGAATCGCCACGATGGAGCAGCGGAACTGGTTGTACAGCTTGACCATCTGCGCCAGCACGCTATCGCCTTCCAGGTTCAGGCACAGGTCGTCGGCCAGTACCACGGCGAACGGCTCGTCACCGATCAGCGGCTGACCGCAGAGGATGGCGTGGCCCAGGCCTTTCATCTCGACCTGACGGGTGTAGGAGAAGCTGCACTCGTCGATCAGACGACGAATGCCAACCAGGTACTTCTCCTTGTCGGTGCCCTTGATCTGGTGTTCGAGCTCGTAGCTCACGTCAAAGTGGTCTTCCAGCGCGCGCTTGCCGCGCCCCGTGACGATGGAGATCTGGTTGAGGCCAGCCTCGAGTGCCTCTTCAACCCCGTATTGAATCAGTGGCTTGTTCACCACCGGCAACATTTCCTTGGGCATAGCCTTGGTAGCAGGCAGAAAGCGCGTGCCGTAGCCGGCAGCGGGGAACAGGCATTTCTTGATCATGGGACTCCCTAGTGGGGACGGTTGGAATGCGCGCCCAGTCTATCAAGCCGCGCTGGCCTTACAACTGCCGCTTGCAGGTCGTCCGATGCCGCGATAGAGAAAACCCAGCTCCGCCAGCTGATCGGCGTCATAGATATTACGTCCGTCGAACAGCACCGGCATGCGCATCGCACCGCGAATACGCGGGAAGTCCGGCTGACGGAACTGCTTCCACTCCGTCACCAGCACCAGCGCATCGGCACCCTGGGCGACGGCATAGGGGGATTCACTCAGCACCAGTTGCCCCGCCGCGATGGCCGATGGATAACGTGCAGCCACAGCGGCCGTGGCGGCCGGATCGCAAGCCTGCACCTTGGCGCCGGCGGTCAGCAGTGCGTCGAGCAGCACCAAGCTGGGCGCTTCACGCAGATCGTCAGTACCAGGCTTGAATGCCAGCCCCCAGAGCGCGACGACCCGCCCCTGCAAGTGGCCATTGAAATGCTCGCGCAAGGCCTGGAACAGCAGCGTCTTCTGCAGCGCATTGCGCGCCTCGACTGCACGCAGGATTCCAGGTTCGATGCCCTCGTGCTCGGCCGTACGGATCAGCGCCTTCACGTCCTTGGGAAAGCACGAGCCGCCGTAGCCGCAGCCGGCATAGATGAAGTGCGTACCGATACGCCGGTCGCTGCCGATGCCACGCCGCACCTCCTCGATATCCACACCCAGCCGCGCGCAGATACCCGCCATCTCGTTGATGAAGGAAATCTTGGTCGCCAGAAAGGCATTGGCCGCGTACTTGCTGAACTCTGCGGCGCGCACGCCCATGCACAACAGGCGGTCGTGATTGCGCAGAAAGGGCGCATACAGCCGGCGCAGCAGCTCGCGCCCACGTTCCTCGTCACAGCCGACGATCACCCGGTCGGGGCGCATGAAGTCCTCGACTGCAGAACCTTCCTTGAGAAACTCCGGATTGCTCGCCACGGTCACCCGCGCCCGCTGTTCCCGACGCGCCAGGCCAGCGTTGATGCGCTGCGCCACACGCTCGGCGGTGCCCACCGGCACCGTGGATTTGTCCACGACCAGACAGGCATGATCGAGTCGTTCACCCAGCTCGTCGGCAACCGCTAGGACATGACTCAGGTCGGCCGAACCGTCCTCGCCACTGGGCGTGCCCACCGCGATGAAGATGACCTCGGCACGGCGAATGCCGGCCTTCAGCTGCGAGGTGAAACTGAGCTGCCCGCCGGCCAGCTGCGCCTTGAGCATCGCCTCCAGGCCAGGTTCATAGATCGGCACTTCTCCTCGCGAAAGCATCGCGACGCGCTGCGGATCTCGCTCGACGCAGACCACCTGATTGCCCATCTCGGCAAAACAGGTCGCCGTCACCAAACCTACGTATCCTGCTCCAATCACGCATATCTGCATCGCAGCATCCTCTCGGCCTTTGCTGCGATTGCAACCAATCGCGGTGGCAGCGATATGACGGTATGACGAAACAATGATGACAAGCGCCCCACCGTTTCGGCAGGTGTTGGCCAATGTGGCTGTAGCTTCGCCGCCATGGCCAAGGGCAGCACCGGCACGTCAGCCGTTTTCGTGCCCCTCGCGGGCTGCTGGCTACAGCCCACTTCAGCACCCCGGCTTGAAACGGGGCCGTGTCAGGCAGCCAACCGTTCAGGCTAACGACGAAAAAGCCACTTATCGTCACGCCCGCGAAGGCGGGAGCCTAGAAAACGAGCACCCGCCTGCGCGGGAATGACGGCTTCTTCAGATTTTCCCTGAAGGAAACGGCTTGCCGCTGCCGAATCCAGGCCAGTGCAGCCCGCCAACCAGCGATGCTTCGCCAGCCTGCGCGAGCGTGGGTGTGCGGGGCTGGGTTGCAAAAAAACTGGCAAAAAAAAGACCAACCATGGAGGTTGGCCTTGCCTAATAGAAGTATGAGCTGCACCAACTTTCGTGGAGTGCAGACTTACTATCGCTCTGCTGCATTGCAGGTTCATGACGGCAGCCAGGTTTCCCGGCATCCATCCGTCCGCTCGCTGATGCATTGCAATATTTCAGAAACACTCGCCAGTTACCTTGCAGCCCTCTAAAACGAGGGTTTCACCTTGATTCGCAATGTACGCAAGACGCTGGACTCCATCGCAGCCAACAACGAGGACGCCGCCTTCGCCTTGATGCGCGCCGCTGAGAACACCCGAGACGAGGTCCTACGCCAGCACATGCTTCGACTGATTCACCGCCTGAATCAGGACGCTGTAGACCTTCGCATACTGCGCGACGAAGTCTTCAACCCCGCCACCAAGCGTGCCCTGTCAGTCAACATTCAGTGACCCTTTGTCCCTCCCTTCTCGCTGGAACACCTGCTTTTAGTGATATTGGCGAGCTGACTCCAATTGCCGTCCTGGGCGTTCACCTGCTGGCGAAACTCGGTCATGGTGCGCATAACGCGCTCGCTCTCAGCCGGTCCAGTCAGGGACTCGCCGCAGGCATCACACCAGTCAGCCGTCACCGCAGTAATTTGGGTGGTCTGCCCCTTGTAGGTGAAGGACATATCGCGAGTGTCGTGAACCAGTTCCGCCCCGCCGCATACTGGACATTTCATGGTCACTTCTCCTTGAAGGAAATGATCGGCAGATCGGCCACCAGCGTGAACTTCAGGTAGACCTGCCCGAATTCGGTATCGGTCGGTAAACGTCCTGCCAGGTAGTATGATCCGCATCGGTTGTCATGTTCTTGAAAACGTCGCGACGGCTCAGGGCACTGATGACGGCCAGCATGTCGGCCATCTCCATACCCAGCTCAGCGCCCCTTCCAGGGCTATGCAGGTGAAGCGATAACACTGATCGGCTACGGCTTGCTTCACCCGCTCAAGCTTGAAATGGGGTTTGCGCTATTCCATGCCGCATAAAATAAACTTTCAGGTTAATTTCTTTGGGAGAGCACTCATGCCAGACGACAGCCGTACACGATTGCGCAATGAACTGCTTGCCGGTGCCGCCTCCAAACCTGCAAAGCCAGCTGACAGCCAGTATTTCAAGCACCTTCGTCATCGCATAACACCCCCAAACGCTAACCAACAAGATCAGGCTGGATCAATTAAACCTTCTTGAGCGCGGTAGCCGAGCGCACCAAGGAACTGGACGGGTGATCTCGCAGACAAGGGTTTTCGGCAGTTGCCGAAAGCCACAAAGCAAAAAGCCCTGCAGATTTCCCTGCAGGGCTTTTGCGAAAGTGGCGGTGAAGAAGAGATTCGAACTCTTGATACGGTTTCCCGTATACACACTTTCCAGGCGTGCTCCTTCAACCGCTCGGACACTTCACCGGATCTCGATTGGCTGTGCAGCCCGTCGAGGTGCGCTAATGTAGTCGAATGTTTTCCCGATGGCAAATTTTTTTTAAAGGATTCATGCGCTTAAGAGCGCAGCGAGTTTTCGTCGTGCTCCTCGCCGGGTTGCTCGTCGAAGCGAATGTGGCCGAACAGCAGAAAACCCAGGGACATGAACAGGCCCAAGCCGAATAGCAGCAGCACCCCGGATGGGCTGCGCAGGTAGAGGGTTTCGCTGAGCACGACCGATGCCAGTAGCAGGCCGATCACGGTGACCATATAAAGGATGGAACAAAGGGTATTCATGGGCAGCTCCTGCGGTTCGCTGCTCACCTTAAAGGCCTGGCTTTGCGCGCGACCAATTGCCATCCGCCATCGTCGCGATAGGC
Organism: Ectopseudomonas composti; assembly: GCA_946886245.1. Next base: position 4,693 of record CAMPIF010000347.1, read on the forward strand.
AAAAACACTGACCAGCCAGTCAGCCACGGCGCTTTACCAGAGCGCTTCGGCTGAGTACCTTCTGCCCACATTCGCCCCCAAGGCTCTAACAAGGAAAACCGCCATGAGCGACCTGATCAGCTATCAACTCGAAGACGGCATCGCCACCCTCACCCTGAGCAATGGCAAGGTCAATGCCATCTCGCCCGATGTGATCGCTGCGTTCAATGCTGCCCTCGACCGCGCCGAGCAGGATCGTGCCATCGTCGTCATCACCGGCCAGCCGGGCATTCTTTCCGGCGGCTATGACCTGAAGGTGATGACCTCCGGCCCGCAGAATGCAATCAACCTGGTAGCGGCTGGCTCTACGCTGGCGCGGCGCATGCTCGCGCACCCCTACCCGATCATCGTCGCCTGTCCGGGTCATGCCGTGGCCAAGGGGGCTTTCATCCTGCTGTCGGCCGATTACCGTATCGGCGTGGAAGGCCCGTTCAATATCGGCCTGAACGAGGTGCAGATCGGCATGACCATGCACCATGTCGGCATCGAGCTGGCCCGTGATCGTCTGCGCAAGTCGGCGT
>CAMPIF010000348.1 GCA_946886245.1 Ectopseudomonas composti
CTTCGAAGACACTCGCGCCAGGTTGCATGCCAAGCCGGGTGAAGCGGTAGACCTCGATCACCTGGAGCGCGACGGCCTGGCGTGAGCCCATGGCTGATCGAGGACGAAAAAAAACCGGATGCCGAGATCCGGTTTTTCATGCTTGCGTCGTGCTTCAGGCAGCGACGAAACCTGCAGGGTAGGCCAGCGAGGCTTGGCTGCTCTGCACTTCGGCGATGGTTTCGCGGACGACCTGCTTGGCCAGGCAAGCGCACTTGCCACACTGGCTGGCGATGCCGAGCGTGCCGCGCACTTCCCGGTAGCTGCAGCAGCCTTCGTAGACCGCATCGCGGATTTGCGTATCGGTGACACCTTCACAGAGGCAGACGTACATAAGCAAGGCTCGTCTTGGTGGTTCTGTTCGATGGATCGGATACTAATGTTAATGAGAATGCTTGTCAAAGATCGATTGCGAATGCTCGCATCTCCTGACGAACGGTGTGTGAGCCCGTTGCGCAGATATGAAAAAACCGGCCTTGGCCGGTTTTTTCATTGAAGGGTGAATGCGCAGAGGCTCACTGATCGAATTCGTCCCAGCCGCCCATTTCCTTCCAGCGGTTGACGATGCCGCAGAACAGCTCGGCGGTCTTCTCGGTGTCGTAGCGCGCCGAGTGCGCTTCCTTGCCATCGAACTCGATACCGGCGGTCTGGCAGGCCTTGGCCAGCACGGTCTGGCCGTAAGCTAGGCCGGCGAGGGTCGCGGTGTCGAAGCTGGAGAAAGGGTGGAAGGGGTTGCGTTTGATGCCGCAGCGCGCCACCGCCGCATTGAGGAAGCCGAGGTCGAAGCTGCTGTTATGGCCGACCAATATCGCGCGCTTGCAGCCAGCCGATTTGATCGACTTGCGCAGGCCCTTGAAGATTTCGCCCAGCGCGTGCTCCTCGCTCACTGCCATGCGCAGCGGGTGGTCGAGCTTGATGCCGGTGAATTCCAGCGCGGCCTGCTCGATGTTGGCCCCTTCGAAGGGTTCGATGCGGAAGAAGTGGGTGTGATCCGGATAGAGGAAGCCGCTCTCATCCATGGCAATGGTGGTCGCGGCGATTTCCAGCAGGGCATCGGTGGCGCAGTTGAAGCCGCCGGTTTCCACATCCACCACCACCGGTAGATAACCGCGAAAGCGCGCCGCCATGGGCGTACGCGGGCCGGACGGCAGGCTGGGTTCGAGTTCGTCGTCGTAGTTGTCTTCGCTCACGCCTGAGCCTCCAGCAATTTCCAGCGCAGGGTTTCGCCGGCGCGCAGCGGCACCACGCTGTTGTCGCCCAGCGGCAGGGTCGCCGGCACGGTCCACTCCTCGCGCACCAGGGTGATGCTGTCGCTGTTGCGTGGCATGCCGTAGAAGTCCGGGCCGTGGAAGCTGGCGAAGGCTTCCAGCTTGTCCAGCGCGCCGCGCTGCTCGAAGGCTTCGGCATACAGCTCGATGGCCGCATAGGCGGTGTAGCAGCCGGCGCAGCCGCAGGCGGCTTCCTTGGCGTGCTTGACGTGCGGCGCCGAGTCGGTGCCGAGGAAGAACTTGACGTTGCCGCTGGTGGCGGCATCGAGCAGGGCTTCCTGATGCACGTTGCGCTTGAGGATCGGCAGGCAATAGAAGTGCGGGCGAATGCCGCCGACCAGCATGTGGTTGCGGTTGTACAGCAGGTGGTGCGCGGTGATGGTGGCGCCGACGTTGGCCGAGGCGGCCTCGACGAACTGCACCGCGTCACGGGTGGTGATGTGCTCGAACACCACCTTGAGCGTCGGGAAGCGGTCGACCACACGGCTCAGGTGCTCGTCGATGAAGGTCTTCTCGCGGTCGAACACGTCGATCTCGGCGCGGGTCACTTCGCCGTGCACCAGCAGCAGCATGCCGACTTCGGCCATGGCTTCCAGCGCCGGGAAGATCTTGTCGATGCTGGTCACACCCGAGTCGGAGTTGGTGGTGGCGCCGGCCGGGTAGAGCTTGGCCGCATGCACGAAACCGCTGGCCTTGGCCGCTCGCACGTCTTCGGGGCTGGTGTTGTCGGTGAGATAGAGCACCATCAGTGGCTCGAAGCGGCTGCCGGCCGGGCGCGCCGCGAGGATGCGCTGACGATAGGCGTCGGCCTCGGCGGCGTTGCGTACCGGCGGTACCAGGTTGGGCATGATGATGGCGCGGCCGAAAGTGCGCGCGGCATCGCCGACGGTGTGTGGCAGCACTGCGCCGTCGCGCAGGTGAATGTGCCAGTCATCGGGACGCAGGAGAGTCAGGCGGTCGGACATGGAGGCTTCCAGGCGGGTAAAACGTGGCCGCATGGTAACTGAAAAGCGCCTGTTCGCGCTCGCGCCGACGCGACAATCGCACGCAGGGGGTCAAGTTTCCGCGCGCCTGACCGATACCCCGTGAGAATGCCGTGAACCGCCGTGGAGTCGACCGTGCGTGTGCCCAATTTCCTTCTGATCAGCCTGCTGGCTGGCATGCCGTTGTGCCTGCCGGCACACGCCATCAGCTTCCAGACGCGACTGGAAAAGGTGGAGTGGGCGGTCGAGGGCGATCAGTTCGAGTGCCGACTGAGCCAGCCGATCAGCAATTTCGGCAGTGGCGAGTTCGTACGCCGCGCGGGTGAACAAGTCACCTTCCGCCTCAAGGCCCGCGAACGCTGGATGGGCGCCGGTTCGGCGACCTTGCTGGCGGCGGCTGCACCCTGGCAGCCGGGGCGCGGCGATATCAACCTGGGTGTGGTCAGCGTCGGCAATGGTGAGGTGCCGTTCAACAGCTCGCAGGAGCAGGGTTCGCGGCTGCTCACCGGTTTGCTCGAAGGGCGCAGCCCACTGGTACGTCATCGCACCCCCAACGGTGGCGATAATCTGGAAGTGCGTTTGCTGCCGGTGAAGTTTCACAAGGCCTATGGCGATTACCAGGCCTGTATCGCCAAGTTGCTGCCGGTCAATTTCGATCAGATTCGCCAGGCGCAGATCGGTTTTCCGGGCGGTGGCATCGATCTCGACCCGATGGCCAAGGCCAAGCTCGACATCATCCTCGACTTCGTCAAGGCCGATCCGAGCATCAACAGCTTCCAGATCGATGGTCATGCCGACAACAGCGGCAATCGCCTGACCAATCGCGACCTGTCACGCCGTCGGGCGCTGGCCGTGCAGGAATATCTGGTGGCCGGCGGCATACCGGTCGAGCAGATCACCATGCGCTTTCATGGCGAGCGTTATCCGCTGGCGCCAAACAACAGCGAAGCCAATCGCGCCAAGAACCGTCGTGCGACGCTGCGCCTGGATCGCGTGCCCGCGCCGGAAGTCCCGGTACAGAGCGAACCGCAGACCGCTCCACCGAGCACCCCGGTCGATCCGGCCGGAAGTACGCCCTCCTGAGGCAAAAACGCCCATTCTTGCCGTCGCTTCGTCGTCACAAGCTGTCGCGCCCCTGTAAATTGGCCCGCAGGGTCAGTAGAATCACCGGTTTTACCGTACAACCCGTGGAGTGATGGCATGGCGGACGTCAAAAAGGTAGTTCTGGCCTATTCCGGTGGCCTGGACACCTCGGTGATCCTCAAGTGGCTGCAAGATACCTATAACTGTGAAGTGGTGACCTTCACCGCCGATCTCGGCCAGGGCGAAGAGGTCGAGCCGGCCCGCGCCAAGGCTCAGGCGATGGGCGTCAAGGAAATCTACATCGACGACCTGCGCGAAGAGTTCGTCCGCGATTTCGTCTACCCGATGTTCCGCGCCAACACCGTCTACGAAGGTGAGTACCTGCTGGGTACTTCCATCGCCCGTCCGCTGATCGCCAAGCGCCTGATCGAAATCGCCAACGAGACCGGCGCCGACGCCATCTCCCACGGTGCTACCGGCAAGGGCAACGACCAGGTGCGTTTCGAGCTGGGCGCCTACGCGCTGAAGCCGGGTGTGAAAGTCATCGCCCCGTGGCGCGAGTGGGACCTGCTGTCGCGCGAGAAGCTGATGGATTACGCCGAGAAGCACGCCATCCCGATCGAGCGCCACGGCAAGAAGAAGTCGCCGTACTCCATGGATGCCAACCTGCTGCACATCTCCTATGAAGGCGGCGTGCTGGAAGACACCTGGACCGAGCACGAAGAAGACATGTGGAAGTGGACTGTCTCCCCCGAGGCAGCACCGGACGCACCGACCTATATCGAGCTGACCTACCGCGCCGGCGACATCGTCGCCATCGACGGCAAGGCCATGAGCCCGGCTACCGTACTGGCCGAGCTGAACCGCATCGGTGGCGAGAACGGCATCGGCCGTCTGGACATCGTCGAGAACCGTTTCGTCGGCATGAAGTCGCGCGGCTGCTATGAAACCCCCGGCGGCACCATCATGCTCAAAGGCCACCGCGCCATTGAATCGATCACCCTGGATCGCGAAGTCGCGCACCTGAAAGACGAGCTGATGCCGAAATACGCCAGCCTGATTTACAACGGTTTCTGGTGGAGCCCGGAGCGTCTGATGCTGCAACAGATGATCGACGCCTCCCAGGCCAACGTGAACGGCGTGGTCCGCCTGAAGCTGTACAAGGGCAACGTCATCGTCACCGGCCGCAAGTCCGACGATTCGCTGTTCGACGCCAACATCGCGACCTTCGAGGAAGATGGCGGCGCCTACAACCAGCAGGACGCGGCGGGCTTCATCAAGCTCAACGCCCTGCGCATGCGCATTGCCGCAGGCAAGGGCCGCAAGCTGGTCTAAGCTGAGTCACCTGCGCTACAAGGACCCCGGCCATGTGCCGGGGTTCTGCTTTCTGGAGGAGTGAACCCATGAGACTGCTGCACACCATGCTGCGCGTCGGCGACCTGGACAAGTCCATCGCCTTTTATACCGAAGTGCTGGGCATGACCCTGCTGCGGCGCAAGGACTATCCGGACGGACAGTTCACCCTGGCCTTCGTCGGTTATGGCGACGAGGCGCACAACAGCGTGATCGAGTTGACCCACAACTGGGGCGTGGACAGCTACGAGCCGGGCACCGGCTACGGCCATATCGCCCTGGAAGTCGAGGACGTCTACAAGGCCTGCGAGGACATTCGCAGTCGCGGCGGCAATATCACCCGCGAGCCCGGCCCGATGAAGCATGGCAGCAGCATCCTGGCCTTCGTCGAGGACCCGGACGGCTACAAGGTCGAGCTGCTCTCGCCGTCGCGCCGCGACTGATCGGCCGATACGCAAAGCCCCGCAATCAGCGGGGCTTCTTCTGTGCAACTCGATAATCAGATATCGAAATCATACTCGGC
>CAMPIF010000349.1 GCA_946886245.1 Ectopseudomonas composti
CCTCCAGGCTGCGCCCGGTGACGTAGGCGAGCTTGATCTCGGGATGAGCGGCGATGGTCTGATAAAGGCTCAGGCGATCTTCGGGATCGCCAGCGAGAAAGGTTCCATCCAGGTCGGTAGCAAGTAGCATCGTTGTTTCTCCAGAAGTGGCCGGTACGGCTCGGCGCGAATGCGAGCGGCCGACGGGCCGGGTTTCTGGCTGCTTGGGGTAGGCTCGCGGCCTTGCCGAAACAGCCATCCTTCAACAGGCTGTTTTGCAACAGCCTGCCAGGTGTTCAGGAGGCGTTGGGGGAAGGTTCCTCCGTGGCTTCGTGGTCTTGTGGCGGTGCATCGGGCATCAGCTCCAGCACCGTGGGGCTGGTGCGCAGCATGGGTACGAAGTGCGCGGCGTCGCCGCTGACCAGATCGCTGACATGGCGCAGCCGGTAAAAGGTGTAGGCGGCCAGCAGGCCGAGGGTACTGGCGAAGTACAGCGGCAGTGCGCTGGCGCCCAGTTGTTCCATCAGCACGCCGGCCAGCAGCGGCCCGCACACCGAGCCGATGCCGTTGACCATCAGCAGGCTGGCGGAGCCGGAAAGGATCTCGTCGCTGTGCAACTGGTCGATCAGTTGCGCCACGGCGATGGGGTAGATGGCGAAGGCCAGGCCGCCCCAGATGAAGATGGCGCCGAGCAGCAGCGGGCCGGCCGGCAGCAGGCTCATGATCAGCGCCAGGGCGACTGCCAGTATCACCACCCAGAGCAGCACCTGGCGCCGGTCGTGGCGATCGGAGTAGATACCGATGGGCCATTGCAGCAGGGCGCCCCCGAGAATGGTGGCGGTCATCAGCAGGCCGACGCCGGACGTATCGAAGCCGGCCAGGCTCGCGTAGACCGGCGCCATGCCCCAGAAGGCGCCGAGTGCCAGCCCGGACAAGCCCGCCGCGACGATGGCCAGCGGCGCGATGGTCCACAGCTGGCGCAGGTTGCTCGGCGGTGTCTCGGGCAGGCTCGGCTGTGCCTGGCGGGTGAGGGTAATGGGCATCAACGCGGCGCTGATGAGGATGGCGGCGAGGGCGAACAGGGTGAACTGCACCGGGTCGGCCAGGTGCAGCAACTGCTGGGCCAGCGCCAGGGCACCGAGGTTGACCGCCATGTACACGGCGAATACCTGGCCGCGTTTTTCGTTGGGTGCCTGGGCGTTGAGCCAACTCTCGATGACCATGTACAGCGTCACCAGCCCCAGGCCGTAGAGCACGCGCAGCAGCAACCAGACCCAGGGATCGATCAGCAGCAGATGGAGCAGGGCGGCGATGGCGGCCAGCGCGGCACAACAGGCGAACGCGCGAATGTGCCCGATACGTTTGACCAGCGGAGTCGCCAGCCAGGTACCGAGGAGGAACCCGACGAAGTACCCGGACATGATCAGTCCGAGCATCGTGGTGGAGTAGCCTTCGGCGACGCCACGCAGGGTCAGTAGGGTGTTGAGCAGACCATTGCCAAGCAGGAGTAACGCGACCCCGCTCAGCAACGAACTGATGGGGGCAATCAGGGACCACATGCGAACTACCCTAGGGAACTGTGCCCCTGATGGCAAGCATGAAGCACGCCATGTTTTTTGTGTTTCGTTTATATCTGTTTGATTTTTAAAGGTTATTTTTACTGATAAACGGTCGTGCAATTTTCCTGCGGCGCGTTTCGCCCCATCATGGTGCCTCGTTCGCGATTTGCAGAGGCATCAGCGGCTGCTCCGAGTCCTGCAACGTGCGGTTGATGCGAGTGATGAAATCGTTGATTTCCTCGCGCTCCAGGCGTTCGGTCAGATGGCGCTCGGCGCTATCGCGCACGCTGCGTGCGTGGCGCAGCAGGTCGGCGCGTTGCCGCGTGCTGGCGGGGCGATGCAGCAGGTTCTTGAAGGCCTGCAGCAGGCTGACCAGTACGCTGACATCCGCCGCACCGTAGGCGCGTATCGGCCCCAGCAGTTGCAGCAGCAACTGGTCCAGCGGCAGTTCCTGGTAGCACAGCCGTGGTGGCTCGTCAGGCAGGCTGGCGAAATCTCGCTCGGACAACGCCAGGCGCCGACTCAGCAGCACGCTGAGCAGATCCACCGTCTTGATCGCCGTGCCGGGATCGTTGATGCCGGGGCTCAGCGCCTTCACGGCGATTTCCGACATCTGCCGGCAACCGAAGAGGTAATGGGTGCTGGCGTACTCTTCGATGAAGAAGTCGAAGCAGTCGAGCAGTTGCTGGCAGACGGCCTCATCCAGCGGACGTTCCAGGCAAAACAGCGGATGCCCCTCGCTGACGAAGAAACCACGGTGGGCGAGTACCGTCATGCGTACCTGATGGCGACGCAGCAGCGTGTTGACCTCCTTGACGTTGAGTTCCTTGAAGTAGCCGTTGCGCTGCGCATTGACGGTGACCCAGTCGCGGTCGTCCGGCCACTGTGGCGCGGCGGCGCGCGAGGCCGGGCCGCCACTGCAGGCATCGAGCTTTGCCAGGCTGGCGTTGTAGAGGTTGCTGAGGATGTGCTCGACCTGAATCGACTGCGAGATCGAACGGATGAAGTGCACGAACAGACCCAGGCAGGTGATGCCCAGCACCAGGGTGATCAGCACGCCGAGGCTCGGCACGCGGTCGCTGTTGCCCTGTTCGATGGTGGTGATCAGCAGCAGTGCGTAGAGGATGCTGCCGAGGTAGATGCCCAGGGTTTTCTGGTGGCCCTTGCTGCTGATCAATCCCGGAATCACCCGTGGCGAAAGTGATGCCGCAGCATTGTTGAGCACCACCATGACCATCGAGAAGCTGAACACCATCAGCGACAGAATGCCGGCCACCAGGGTGCCGAGAATCAGCCTGGCGTTGTCGGCGTTGCGCACCAGGCCAAGGTCGAAGTGCCCCTTGAGCGCCACCATCCACGGCTGGTATTCGATGGCCATGGTCAGCAGGCACAGCAGGAAGAAGCCGATGGCGATCAGCGTCGGGTAGAAGGCCAGGCTGTGGATGATGCGCTGGTAGGCGCGAAACAGGATGTTGCTGGGTACGGCCATTGGCGAATCCGTCGTGAATGGCGATGACCGCACTATAGCCGTGAAGTGGGCAGGCGGCGGTCTTTGAGACTACCGCCTGCGGACTCAGTTCACGCAGACCCGGGCGATGGCGTCGGCCAACTGATCCAGTCGGCTGGCGTCCAGCCCGGCGACGTTGGCGCGGCCACTGCCGACCATGTACAGGCTGAATTCCTCGCGCAGGCGTTGCACCTGCAGCGGCGACAGGCCGGTGTAGGAGAACATGCCGCGTTGCTCGGCTATGTGCGCGAAGCGTTCGCTCAGGCCATGCGGTGCCAGTGCCTCGACCAGGCCGCGACGCAGGCTGGCGACGCGCAGGCGCATGCTTTCCAGCTCGTCCAGCCACAGCGCCTTGAGTTCTTCGTCGCCGAGAATCTGCGCCACCACAGCGGCGCCATGAGCCGGCGGCGTCGACCACAGGTTGCGGGCAATGGACGCCAGCTGGCTGCGGATGTCGACGAGCTTTTCGGCGTCGCCGGCGCAGACGATCAGCGCGCCAGTACGCTCGCGGTAGAGGCCGAAGTTCTTCGAGCAGGAGCTGGTGATCAGCAGCTCCGGCAGTTCGGCGGCGAACAGGCGCACGGCCCAGGCGTCCTGCTCCAGGCCATCACCGAAGCCCTGGTAGGCGAAGTCGATCAGCGGCAGCAGTTCACGCGCCTTGACCACTTCCAGCACACGCTTGAAGTCGCGCGGGGTGAGGTCGAAGCCGGTGGGGTTGTGGCAGCAGGCATGCAACAGCACCACGTCGCCCTTGGGCAGGTGGGTGAGGGCGGCGATCATGGCCTCCACGTCGAGGCGATTGTCGGCGCCGACGTAGGGGTAGTGACCGACCTTGAGCCCGGCTTCGGCGAACAGGGTTTCATGGATCGGCCAGGTCGGATCGCTCAGCCAGATACCGCGCCCCGGCAGGCAATGGCGGATGAAATCACCCGCCAGGCGCAGGGCGCCGGTGCCGCCTGGCGTTTGCGTCGCGGCGGCACGCTGCTCGGCGAGCAGGGCCGAGTCAGCGCCCAGTACCAGCTGGCTGAGCAGCGTGCCGAACGCCGCGTCGCCGTGACCGCCGATGTAGGTCTTGGTTTGCTCGATATCGATCAGGCGCTGCTCGGCCAGCTTCACCGCACGTGGGATTGGCGTCAGGCCCTGAGCGTCCTTGTAGACGCCGACGCCGAGGTCCAGGCGCGCCGGGTTGCTGTCGAGGCGATAGGCCTCCATCAGGCTGAGGATGGGGTCGCCCGGCACGCGGGTGACCTGGGCGAAATGGCTCACTTGCGGCCCTCGGCGCTGGCAGCCAGCACATCGGTGCGTGCGGCCATGATGAAGTCGTTGCGGTGCAGGCCGCGCATTTCGTGGCTCCACCAGGTGACGGTGACCTTGCCCCATTCGGTGAGCAGGGCCGGGTGGTGGCCGACTTCCTCGGCGATGGCGCCAACCGCGTTGGTGAAGGCCAGGGCGTGGCGGAAGTTCTTGAACAGGTACACGCGCTCCAGCTCCATGTGGTCGCCGCGTACCTCGATGTTCCAGTCGGGGATCTCGCGGATCAGCTCGGCCAGTTCTTCATCGGTCACTTTCGGCGCATCGGCGCGGCAGGCTTCGCATTGGGCTTGGGCAAGGGACATGAGGCTCTCCTGATTATTCGTAGCCCGGATGAAATCCGGGGCCATGTCTGTGAACGATCCCGGATTGCATCCGGGCTACTCATCTGAGGTGTTCGACGCAGTAAAGGCACGAAGCGTTTCCTGTGCAGGATAAAGGCTGCGTGAGCCGCTGCCCGCTCGCATAAACGGGCGAGGGGCTAAAAGGCTACGCCGCTTTCGGCGGAAATTTCGGCGCGTGCAAGCCCAGGGCCATGGCCTGATGCACCAGCGCCATGATGTCTTCCTGAGCCAGCTCGAACAGGCGCTTGAGCTCGGGCAGGACGAAGTACACCGGCTGCAGGATATCGATGCGATACGGTGTGCGCATCGCCTCCAGCGCATCGAACGCCTGGTGCTCGGGGGCGTCGGACAGGGCGTAGAGGGTTTCCTTCGGCGACGAGAGGATGCCGCCGCCGTAGATGCGCCTGCCGGCCGGGGTGTCGAGCAGGCCGAACTCGATGGTCAGCCAGTACAGCCGCGCCAGGTAGACACGCTGCTCTTTCGTGGCCTGGAGGCCGAGCTTGCCGTAGGTGTGGGTGAATTCGGCGAACCAGGGGTTGGTCAGCA
>CAMPIF010000350.1 GCA_946886245.1 Ectopseudomonas composti
CCGGAGAGGCGTGCGACCAGGCGGGTGTCGTCGGTGCCGAGGTCGAGAACGATGGGGCTTTGTAGCCCGGATGAAATCCGGGGGCTGTTCGTTGCTGTGTTTTCCCCGGATTGCATCCGGGCTACGGTCGCACCTGTAGGAGCGGATTTATCCGCGATTTCGGTGTTGCCTGCATCGCGAATAAATTCGCTCCTACAGAGTTCTGCGTATTCGCATGCATTGCGTTGTGCCAACGCCCGCGCGGTGACGATATCCACCGGCACGAAGCGCACCTTGTCACCCGCTTTGAGCTGGCCGAGCTGCCACAGGTCGGCCTCGATGATGGTCACCAGGCAGACGAAGCCGCCCAGGCTGGGGCCGTCCGGGCCGAGGATCACCGGCATGTCGCCGGTGAAATCCACCGCGCCGATGGCGTAGGGGTTGTCGTGGATGTTGGACGGGTGCAGGCCGGCTTCGCCGCCGCTGTCGCGCACCCATTCCGGTTTCGGGCCGATCAGGCGCACGCCGGTGCGGCTGGAGTTGAAGTGCACTTCCCAGTCGGTGGCGAGGAAGGTGTCGATGTAGCGCTCGCTGAAGTATTCCGGCGCGCCGTGGGGGCCGTAGATCACCCGCAATTCGCGCACGGCCGGCAGGGCCGGGCAGAGTTCGGCGGGCAGTTGTGCGCCGGCCTCGCGGTTGGTGAGCGGCAGCAGGTGCAGCACGTCGCCGGCACGCAGGGCACGACCGCCGTGGCCGCCGAACTGGCCGAGGGTGAAGGTGCTCTTGCTGCCCAGGTAGTCCGGCACCTGGATACCGCCGCGAATGCTCAGGTAGCTGCGTGCGCCGGCGCCATTGATCGTGCCGAGGGTCAGGGTACTGCCGGCTGCGATCAGCAGCGCGGTGTTCATCGGCTGTTCCACGCCATCGATGCTCAGTGGAATCTCGGCGCCGGTGACGGCCACCACGGCGTCGCAGTTGAAGCGCAGTGTGGGCCCGCTCATGGTGACTTCCAGGCCGGCGGCGCCTTCGTCGTTACCGAGCAGGCGGTTGCCCAGGCGCAGGGCACGGTCGTCCATCGGGCCGGATGGTGGTACGCCGACCGCCCAGTAGCCGAGGCGGCCGGGGACGTCCTGCACGCTGGTCTGGGTGCCGGCGCTGAGCACCTCGAAGGTGGTCGCCTGATAGACCAGATTTTCCAGGCAGCGCGTCCAGGGGTGGCCGCTGGCGAAGGGCGCGTCGGTGAGGATCTGGCGCAGGTAGTCGCGGTTGCATTCCACGCCGTACAGCACGGAGTCGGCCAGGGCTTTGTCCAGCGCCGCACTGGCCTGTTCGCGGGTCGGCGCCCAGGTGATCAGCTTGGCGATCATCGGGTCGAAGTAGGGCGGAATCTCGCAGCCGGCTTCGACCCAGGTGTCGACGCGCAGCGCCTTGCCATCGGCTTCCGGAAACTGCACGGCAGTCAGCAGGCCGGGGCTGGGCTGAAAGTCGCGGCCCGGGTCTTCGGCGTACAGCCGCGCCTGGATGGCATGGCCGCTGGGCTTCAGGCCGTTGGCGAGTTCGCTGAGCGGCGGCAGATCGCCGGCTGCCAGCTCGATCATCCAGCGCACCAGGTCGACGCCCCACACCTGTTCGGTGACGCCGTGTTCGACCTGCAGGCGGGTGTTCACTTCGAGGAAGTAGAAGCGCTCCGCGATGCTGTCGTAGACGAACTCGACGGTACCGGCGCTGCGGTAATTCACCGCTTTGGCCAGCTTGATCGCCGCTGCGCACAGCTCATCGGCCATGCCGGCCGGCAGGTTCGGTGCCGGTGTTTCTTCCAGCACCTTCTGGTTGCGCCGCTGTACCGAGCAGTCGCGCACGCCGAGGGCGAGCACCTCGCCCTGGCCGTCACCGAACACTTGCACTTCCAGGTGGCGGGCGCGCTGGATGTATTTCTCGATGAACACGCCGCTGTCGCTGAAGTTGTTCTGCCCCAGGCGTTTGACCGCCTCGAAGGCGTCGCTCAGTTCGGCCGCCGAATGGCAGACGCGCATGCCGATGCCGCCACCGCCAGCGGTGCTTTTCAGCATCACCGGGTAGCCGACCTGTTCGCCGGCCTTGAGTGCGGCATCGAGGTTTTCCAGCAGCTCGGTGCCTTCGAGCATCGGCACGCCGTGCTGCTTGGCCAGGGCGCGGGCAGTGTGCTTGAGGCCGAACACGCGCAGTTGCTCGGGCGTCGGGCCGATGAAGGCGATTCCGGCCGCTTCGCAGGCTTCGGCGAAGGCCGCGTTTTCGGAGAGAAAACCGTAGCCGGGGTGGATGGCCCGGGCGCCGCTGCGTCTGGCGACGTCGAGAATTTTCTCCACAACAAGATAGGTCTGCGCGGCCGGGCCGTCGCCGAGGGAGAAGGCTTCAGCGGCCTGCTGGATATGCAGGCTGGCGGCGTCGGCTTCGGAGTACAGGGCTACGCCGCCGACGTTCAGCTCACGCAGGGTGCGCAGGATGCGGCAGGCGATGGCGCCACGGTTGGCGATCAACAGTTTCTCGAACATATCCGCTCCCGAGACAGTTCAAAGCTGCTGCGCTCCACCATGCTGCGTTGGCCGCCAGTTCGAAATGCTCATTTGCTCCAGCAAACTCCGCTTTCTCACTGGCTGCCGCCTTGCCTGATGTTCGCTCGCGACGCTTTGCTCCTGCCTCGTATAAGGTGGCGGGCCGTCCCGCCGTCATTCGTCATGTGCCACGGTCGTCCGTGGTGAAAATTCGGGTGTCGCGTGTTGCCTATGCAGGAGGCTTTAACCGCGAACCGGCTGAGCCGGTGGATGTAGAAAGCGACATCCACCCTACGGGTATCGCGGCTGAAGCCGCTCCTACGGGAAATGCTCAGCGTAGGGCGGGTGAAACCCGCCGGGCCTTGGCGGGTTTCACCCGCCCTACGTCAGTTCCAGACCAGCACCTCGGCTGGCGTCGGGTTCCAGCCGTTGCACGGGTTGTTCAGCTGCGGGCAGTTGGAGATCAGCACGATGACGTCGGCCTCGGCGCGCAGCTCCACGTATTTGCCGGGCGCGGAGATGCCGTCCTCGAAGGTCAGGCCGCCCTCCGGCGTTACCGGCACGTTCATGAAGAAGTTGATGTTGGCGCCGATGTCGCGCTTGCTCAGGCGGCCGTCGTGCAGGCTGGCGCGCAGGAAGTTGTCGCGGCAGCTGTGCATATAGCGCTTGTCCAGGGCGTAGCGCACCGTGTTGCTTTCCTGGGCGCAGGCGCCGCCGAGGGTGTCGTGACGGCCGCAGGTGTCGGCGACGATGCTCAGCAGCGGGTTGCCGAGGTTGGAGTAGAGCACCGTGCCGGTGGTCAGGTAGACGTTGTTCTGCCTGCGCAGGGTGCGCTGCGGGTCGAAGCGCTCGCGCGGGTTTTTCGCGGCGAAGAACAGGGTGTCGATCGCCTGGTTGCCTTCGAGGTCATGCAGGCGCAGGGTCTGCCCGGCCTTGACCTCGAACAGGTAGGGTTCGCCCGCCGGGATGGTGTGGCGGAACACGGCGGTTTCGGGATGCAGGTGGCTTGCGGTCAGGCTCATGTCGGCATCCTCAAATGTACTGGCGTTCGGTGTTGTGGAAGCCCCGGCCGTTCTCCGGGCGCGAGGTGCGGCAGAGCACGGTGATGCCGTCGCTGTCGACCTGACTGAAGCGAAGCTGCACCGGCTTGGGTGCGTACTGCGGGTTGGGGTCCATCGGGTGCTGCAGGGCGGTGAGCACCACCAGGCAGTCCATCGGCGCGTACAGCTCGATGTAGTCGCCGGCTGTGCTGTTGTCGGGCTGGAAGCGGAAGGCGCCATCGGCGTCGACGTCCACGCGGCTGAACAGGTTGAGGTTCATCAGCAGGTCGAGCAGGTTCAGGTCCCACTTGCCCATTTCCACCAGCAGGTTGTCCATGCCGTTGCGGAAGAAGCCGTTGCGCAGTTCCTGGTAGCGGCCCTGGCCGTATTTCTCCAGCACTTCATCGGCATTCAGCACGCCGCCGAAGCTGTCGTGCCAGCCGCAGGTATCGGCCGTGATCGCCGCCAGCACCTTGCCCATGTCCGAGTACAGGCAGTGGCCGGCGGTGAGCTTGGCGGTGTGCTGGCATTTCAAGGTATCGGGCAGGTTGAGGCGCTCGCTCTTCTCAAGGGCGTTGAACAGCAGCAGGCTGACGTTGGCGCCGCCTTCGATATCGGTGATGCGCAGCAGCTGGCCGCGCTTGAGGATGAAGGAGGTGTGGCCGCCACCAGGTACGGTCTCTTCGTACAAAGTCGGGCGCAGGGTAAGGGCAGTGGTCATGGGTACCTCGGGATCAAAGCCTGGTCGTCAGGCGCCGCCAGGGGCGCCTGATCATCGTTGCGATACGTTCGGTTTAGGGCGGCTCTAAAAACGTTGGCGAGGCAGTCAGCACAAGGCAAAAGCAGGCGAAAAAGCGGAGTTTACGAGTAGTAAATGAGCATTTTGAGCCTGTTTTTAACGCAGTGATGGCAACGCAGGTAGTTTTTAGAGTTGCCCGTCAGAGCTTGCCGTCGACGGCCATTTCTATGTAGCTCGGGTCGAAGCGCAGCTTGATGTTGGCGCTGTCGCCGGTGCTCACGCCGCCCGCGAAGGTCATGCCGATGGCGTCGGCACTGCGGGCGCCTTCGCCGAGGATGCCGTGCTCGAAGCTGAAGTTGGCGACCTTGGTCATGGTCTCGGGCAGGGCCGGGCTGGTGACGAAGTCCAGGGTTTGCTTCGGCGTGTAGAACAGCTTGGTGGTCGCCAGTTGCGCCTGGTAGCCGGCCAGGTCGGTGCCGGAGGCCTTGGCCATTTCGGTCAGGGCTTCGGTGGCTTCGGGCGTGCCGGACTGCATCAGTTCGAGAATCTCGAACCAGGCGCCGACCAGGGCTTTGCCGAAGTCCGGGTTGTCCTGCAGGGTCTGGGTGTTGACCACCATCATGTCGAGGATTTCACCGGGGATCTTCGAGGAGTCGAACACCTGGGTGCTGCCGGGCTGGGCGACAATCTCGGCGAGCATCGGGTTCCAGGTGGCGGCGGCCTGGACGCTGGAGGTGGTATAGGCGGCGATGATGTCGGCGTCGGAGGTGTTCACCACCGTCACGTCGCGCTCGCTCATGCCTGCCGACTCCAGCGCTCGGGCGAGGAAGTAGTGGGAGACCGACAGCTCCACCAGGTTGACCTGCATGCCTTTGATGTCGGCCAGGGTCTTGCCCTCGCCCTTGATCAGCAGGCCGTCGTTGCCATTGGAGTAATCGCCGA
>CAMPIF010000351.1 GCA_946886245.1 Ectopseudomonas composti
GCATCGCTTCCAGCAGGTCGCGCCTTCCGTACAGAACGCCGATTCCCGTGGGGGCGAGCATCTTGTGTCCGCTGAAGGCGACGAAGTCCGCCTCCCAGTCGTGTACGTCGATCGCTTCATGCGGCGCCGCCTGAGCCGCGTCGACGCCTTCGGCCAGCCAATCCAGCGACTCTTGCTCGGCATTCAACTCGCCCAGATGCTGAGCCAGCAGCTCCGCGGCCTGCGCGGAATGATTGGCGGCACGCAAGGCGTTGAATGCCTCACGCAGCAGCTCGAGCCGCTTTTGCGCATCGGGCTCTGCCTCAGCCAACTGCAGATAGAGCTGAGCAGCACCACTCTGGTCATTGTTCGCCAGGCTCCACAGAGCGGCCTCGCCCAGCCAGTGCGTGCGTCGCTCGGCATCACGCTCGGCGAGTGCCTTGTAGGACGTCACGGCCACATCCAGGCCGCCGATCTCCAATGCGTAACGCGCTGTACGCTCCAGCATGGAGTTATCCAGGTCAGCGATGTTCAGCGACCGCAACTCAGCGATCAGCTGTGCACGCTGCGCATCGCTGATACCGTTCGGATCGGCCTGAGCCCTGAGGATATCCAGCATCACCACATAGAACGGCGTAATGGCCACAAGGCGGCCTTGCAGCTGCTCGAGGTACTCGCGGGCGCGCTTGAAGTCACCGACCTGAATCAACTGATCGATCAGTCTCAGCCGCAGCTGGTCATCTTCAGGGTGTGCCTTGATCAGCAACTCGGTATAGCTGATGGCAACCGCGTCAGGCGCCGTATCAGCCGCCGGAAGGAATACGTCCTCGCTCTTGTAGGACAGCGCCAGCAGCGCAATCACGAAGAGCGCGACCAGCACGATCATCCATGGGTTGAGCAGGCGCGTCTGGCGCTCACGTTTACTGGTTGCAGATAAGCTTTCCATCTCTCACCCGCTTCATTGGCAACTCGAAGTGCCAGATACCTTTGTCAGCCCTCGCCTGGAAGCGACTGCCCCCCACCTGTACCTGACACGCCTTGTCCGAGCGAACGCTGAACGTCAGCGGGAATTCTCCCTCGAAGGAAAACGTGACGTTTCTGTCATCGTTGTAACGCCAGGCAGTCAGCGGGATGTTGGCCTCTTCCAGAGACGGACGCGGATCACGCGTTTCGCGCAGTGCCAGCACCGCCTCAGGCCCACTGAGGTGCACGTAACGCCCCTGTGGCAGATCTCGCACGCCCGCAACCCCTTCGGAGCGCGACAGATCGGGCCAGCCCAGCGCCGGATCGAGACGCAGCGTACGCATGCCCACCAGCCCTCTGACCAACCAGGCGCCATCGCTGCGCTTGGCCAGGCTCGCTCTGTAGAGGCCCTCTACGCGCTGGATGTAATCGCTCATCCACAGCGACAGCGGCTGGCTGTCGACCATGGCCTGATAGGTCTGCTTCATCACCCGAATGGAGGCCTGCTTGGTCCCCGAGTAGAAGTGGTAATACAGATGAAAGCCGCGCAGGCGGCGCGGGCTGTCGGTCAACGCGAAGGTTTCCTGCACACCCCGGAAGCCGTAGTAGGGCCCCGTCCATAGATTCGTATAGACGTTCTCGTTGATCACCGGCGCGTAGAAGTGCAAGCCTCCGGAGGTCGGACGAAGCAATGGATAGAGGCCGGTCAGCGAAGGGTAGGCATTGGTCAGAACCGTGTTGCCGCCGTTGACGTTGGGCAGACCGCTGTCATAGGCCAGCTTGAGCGTCTCGGCACTCGGCATGGCATCGCCCGACCAGAAGATCATCTTCACCGGCTTCTCAGGCGTGGTCAGGCGCTGATTGATGTAGTCGCGCGCGCCCACGACCTCGCGCTGCATGTCCAGCGTCTTGTAGCCCGGAATGGCCATCATGTAGCCGTACTGCGCCTCGAAGTCCTCACGCTGGGAGGCCTTCTCAGGCTGCCAGAAGAACGGGTGACTGAAGGTGTGGCTGGCGACTTCGACCTTGGGATCGGCGAATATCTTGCGGGCAATCGGCTCCAGCTCACGAGCCAGGTGCGGATACATGCCCTTGGGGCCGACCTCGCCTTCGATCACTGAAACCGACGTCAGCAACGGATAGGGCGTGATGAAATCATCCAGTACCTGGATACCGGAGTACGGAGTACCGGTTACTTCAGCGCGCGAAACGAAACCATCGCCATCGAGGTGCACGGTGGCGATACGCCGACCGTTTTCCGTCGTCGTGTCAGGCCTCGGCAGAGGGGGCAAGGCAAAGGCGCGCTGGAGGAACGCGAAGGGGTCAACGATCCAGCGACGGTGATCGAGCCCCTCCTCGAATACATAAGGCGTCAGCACGTATCCACCCCAACTGCCCGTAGCGACAGGCACATAGCGCCTCTCACCGCTACGCAGAGCCACAGCGGCCTGGGTCACGTCAGGATTGGTAACCGTCAGCGCGGGCAGCTCCCGGGTACGCAAGCGCATGGGCGCCTCGAACCCACCGACCAGCGCGGCATCATGCGACTCCAGTACCGCGTCATCGGCAATCGGCTGCGACAGGGTGCGAATACCAAGACGGCTGAGCAGGCTGTCGTTGTCCAGCGGCAGACCGGAAAAGAAAGCCAGCGGCACCTGTTCATCGAGCCGCTCGTTCAGCCAATCCTCGAAGATGTCGCGCTTTTCCGGGGCGCCACTGGTCATCCATACCACGACGCCGGCATACAGTCCCTTGAGCGAACGTTGCGGCAGCGACGCGTCGGCAGGCCAGTAGTCGACGCGATAGCCCAGGTACTCGAGCAACCCGCCAAGATGGATATGACCCGGGTTGTCCTCGACCTCGCCTTCGCGAGGGTCATAGACCAGACCGATACGCCGTGGCTGGACCTCGATGGAACTCATCCCCAACGCATTCAGTGCAGGCGACGTGATGTAGGGAATGAAGCCCTCACGAACCAGGCGCGCAGCAAGTTCGCGAGACGCCTTGCGCTGCTCTGGGGGCAGGTATTCGATCGCCACGACAGGGATGCCTTTTGACCGTGCGTCATCGAGGTGTGGCAACAACCAGTCGCGATCACGCTGGGGCACCTGACGATAACCGCCACCTGCAGCGTCCCAGCCTGCATAAAGGGACTCTACGGCGACGGCAGACGCGACGCCCGGCAGCTCGGGCAGCACATCGAAACCCCGATTGAAGAACAGCTTGAGTCCGGGCTCACTGCGATGCATCTGCTGCAGAAGACTTTTCAGGGCCAGGCGCTGCGGCTCCTGAAAAGCCTTGGGTTGAAGATGGAAACTGTCCAGCGTATCGAGAAAAACGCCGTCATAGCCTTGCCCTTTCAGAGCACTGGCTCGGCCAAGGAGATAGTCACGCCAGGCGGATGCCTCGAGATCCATGACCTGACTGTTCCAGGCACTGTTTCTGATGCTGCTGGCTGCGTCCTGCAAGCCGGCCGCAGTGAGATCACCCAGGTATTCACCGACCGACAGGTAAGCGAACACCGTGCGTCCCTGGGCCTTGAGATACGCGAGGTCGGAAGCGGAGACATGTCCGGGCTCGACAACCACCCATTCGAACTGGGAAAGCTCGGGCAGCGGCGGCTCATCGGCGTACCAGAAAGCCACGCTGGAGGGTTGAGCAAGTGCTGTACTAGCGAAAAACGCAACGGCCAGACTGAAAAGCCCAGCTATTCCATTTGAGAATTTCAACTGATCAACCCACTGAACTGGACAGCGTTTGTACGCCGACTTCTCACAGAAACCTCTGGCGAGGCGTCCCCCCATCACTTGCTGACACCCGGGTCGGACCCTGAACCTCGAGCACAGCCGTGACGCTTATATGTATCGGCATTGAATCAGTCCAACCAACAAACTGTCAATTTTTTGATATAATGCTCAGACAAGCGGTGTGATCAGCCTGAATTAGTCAATTAAATGACTATTTTTAAGCGGCAGGTGCGCCGGAATAATAGCCCTATGATATCAATCGGGCAATCTTGCGTCAGAGACTCGACAACCTCGCGTCGTTATTGCGCGCAATAGTGAAGCTCCCCCTGAACACTGCCGGACGCTCAGACCGGCGCGCTGGCCAGCATCGAGGTGCGCTGAGCGAAGGTTTGCTGGAACGCCGCCAGGCCTGGATGAGCGGTGCGCCAGTCGAGGTCGGCGAAGCGGAAATCCAGATAGCCCAGCGCACAGGCGACGCCAATCTGCGCCAGGTCGAGCGGGCCCTGTAGTTGTCCGACATGGCGCTCCAGCTCTACCAGGGCGCGCTGCACCTTGCCCAGTTGGCCATCCAGCCAGGCCGCCCACTGCAGCTCCGCCGGGCGCACTCCGCGCTCGTAACGCGCGAGCAGGGCCGCGTCCATCAGGCCGTCGGCCAGTGCGGCCAAGCGCAGTACCTGCCAACGCGCCGCATCGCTCGGTAGCAGCTTCTGGCCCTGGTGCAGGGTATCGAGGTATTCGCAGATCACGCGGCTGTCGTACAAGGCCTCATCGTCATCCGTCAGCAGCACCGGAATCTTGCCCAGCGGGTTGAGGGCATTGACCCGTTCGTTGATCGTGGTCGGCAAAACGGCGGTGTCGAGCAGCTCGATTCGGTCCAGCAGGCCGGTTTCCGCGGCCAGCACGCGAACCTTGCGGGCGAAGGGTGAAGCGGCGGCGTAGATCAGTTGCATGGGCAGATTCCTGGGGCGCGTGAAGAGAGAGCCGATTAGCGCTCGCACTAAAGCACAGTTCGCACGCCGAGATCATCCGGCCAAGCCGGCTCACACACCACCAAAGTCGCACCAGCCGATCACCGCTGCCCCGCGTGGATACGGCACAATCAGCCATCGCAGGAAAAGGACAGGCCGATGCTGATCGATGAAGAACTGACCCTGAAGAAGCTGGAGGTCTTTCTCGCCTTCATGCGCAGCGGCAACCTGGCGCGCGCCGCCAGCGAGTTGCAGACCAGTAACGTCAGCGTGCACCGCGCCATCCACTCGTTGGAAAGCGCGCTGCGCTGTCCGCTGTTCAAGCACGAGGGGCGCAACCTGATTCCGCTGGAGAGTGCCTATGTGCTGGAGGAAAAGGCCCAGAAGCTGATCCAGGACGCCCAGGAGATGGTGCGCCTGACTCGTGAGGCGGCGGGCTTCGGCGCCGAGCGTTTCAAGCTCGGCGCGCTCTACTCGCTGACGGTGAAGACCGTGCCGCAACTGATCATGGGCCTGAAGCTGCGGCGCAGCGAGTTGAACATCGACCTGGTGC
>CAMPIF010000352.1 GCA_946886245.1 Ectopseudomonas composti
GCCAAGGCATGATCATTCACGCCTTTCAAGGACAATGGATCTCACTCCAGGTGACAGGCATGAGCAGAATTCGCGGACGTTACGTTTTTTCAGTGGTCACGCTGCTGGCGGCAATCGGCCTGGCCGGCTGCGACCAAGGTGAGCAAGGCTGGAGTGAGGCACCACCACGCGAGGTCGACGTGCTGACCGTCAAGACCGAGCCGTTCACCCTGATCGCCGAACTGCCGGGCCGTATCGAGCCGGTGCGAGTGGCCGAAGTACGCGCCCGGGTCGCCGGCATCGTGCTCAAACGCACCTTCGAGGAAGGCGCCGACGTCAAGGCCGGCGACCTGCTATTCCAGATCGACCCGGCGCCGTTCAAGGCCGCCCTGTCCCGTGCCCAGGGCGAACTGGCCCGCGCCGAAGCCCAGCTGTTCCAGGCGCAGGCCACGGTCACGCGCTACGAGCCGCTGGTGAAGATCGATGCGGTCAGCAAGCAGGACTTCGATGTGGCCAGGGCGGCCCTGCAAAGCGCCCTGGCCGACAAGCGCTCGGCGCAGGCCAGCGTGGAAACCGCACGCCTGGATCTGGGTTACGCCGAAGTGCGTGCGCCCATTGCCGGGCGAATCGGCCGCGCCCAGGTGACCGAGGGCGCTCTGGTCGGCCAGGGTGAAGCCACCCTGCTCGCCCGTATCCAGCAGCTCGACCCGGTCTACGCCGACTTCACCCAGCCGGCCGCCGATGCCCTGCGTCTGCGCGCCGCCATCGCCGACGGCAAGGTCGCCGGGGCGGCCGATCAGCCGTTGTCGCTGCGCGTCGATGGCACTGATATCGAGAGCAAAGGCACCCTGCTGTTCACCGATATCTCGGTGGATCGCAGCACTGGCCAGATCGCTCTGCGCGGCCGTTTCGACAACCCGCAAGGCGTGTTGCTGCCCGGCATGTACGTGCGCGTGCGCACCCCGCAAGGCCTCGATCAGAACGCCATCCTGGTGCCGCAGCGCGCCGTGCAGCGCTCCGCCGATGGCCAGGCCAGCGTGATGTTGCTGGGCGAAGGCGACACCGTCGAGCTTCGCCAGGTCACCACTGGCGCCATGCAGGGTTCGCGCTGGCAGATCAGTGAAGGCCTCAAGGCGGGTGACAAGGTCATCGTCAGCTCGCTGTCGGCGATCCGCCCCGGTGCCAAGGTGGTGCCCCGCGATGAAGGCGCGCCAGCGTCCGACGCCGCCAGCCAACCCAAGGCGCAATAAGCCGGAGTCCATGACATGACGCCCCAGTTTTTCATCAAACGCCCGCGCTTTGCCTGGGTGGTCGCGCTGTTCATCTCGATGGCAGGCTTGCTGGCCATTCCGTTTCTGCCGGTGGCCCAGTACCCCAACGTGGCGCCACCACAGATCACCGTCACCGCCACCTACCCCGGCGCTTCGGCTCAGGTACTGACCGACTCGGTGACCAGCGTCATCGAGGATGAGCTCAACGGCGCGAAGAACATGCTGTACTTCGAGTCGACCAGCAACGCCAACGGCATCGCCGAAATCACCGTGACCTTCCAGCCCGGCACCGACCCGGACCTGGCCCAGGTCGACGTGCAGAACCGCCTGAAGAAGGCCGAGTCGCGCATGCCACAGGCGGTACTCACCCTGGGCATTCAGACCGAGCAGGCCACCGCCGGCTTTCTGCTGGTCTACTCGCTGCGCTACAAGGACGGCGACAAGAACGCCGACACCACGGCGCTGGCGGACTACGCCGTGCGTAACGTCAACAACGAGATTCGCCGCCTGCCCGGCGTCGGCAAACTGCAGTTCTTCGACTCCGAAGCCGCCATGCGCGTGTGGATCGACCCACAGAAACTGGTCGGCTATGGCCTGTCCATCGACGACGTCAATGACGCGATCCGCACTCAGAACGTCCAGGTGCCGGCCGGTGCCTTCGGCAGTACGCCAGGCTCCAGCGAGCAGGAGCTGACCGCCACGCTGATCGTCAAGGGCACGCTGGACAACCCGGAGGAGTTCGCCGCCATCGTGCTGCGCGCCAACCAGGACGGCTCGCGCCTGACCCTGGGCGACGTCGCACGCATCGAAGTCGGCCGCCAGGATTACAACTTCGGCTCGCGCCAGGATGGCAAGCCCTCCGTCGCCGCCGCCGTGCAGCTGGCTCCCGGCGCCAACGCCATCCAGACCGCCAAGCTAGTCAAAGAGCGTCTGACCGAGCTGTCGGCGAACTTCCCCGACAACGTCGAATTTTCGGTGCCTTACGACACCTCACGCTTTGTCGACGTGGCCATCCAGAAAGTCATCACCACCCTGGCCGAAGCCATGGTGCTGGTGTTCCTGGTGATGTTCCTGTTCCTGCAGAACCTGCGCTACACGCTGATTCCCACCATCGTGGTGCCGGTGTGCCTGCTCGGTACGCTGACCTTCATGTACCTGCTGGGCTTCTCGGTGAACATGATGACCATGTTCGGCATGGTGCTGGCCATCGGTATTCTGGTCGACGACGCCATCGTGGTGGTGGAGAACGTCGAGCGGATCATGGCCGAAGAAGGCCTGGCGCCGCTGCCGGCGACCATCAAGGCGATGGGCCAGGTGTCCGGGGCGATCATCGGTATTACCCTGGTGCTGTCGGCGGTGTTCCTGCCACTGGCATTCATGGCCGGCTCGGTCGGGGTGATCTACCAGCAGTTCTCGCTGTCGCTGGCGGTATCTATCCTGTTCTCCGGCTTCCTGGCGCTGACCTTCACCCCGGCGCTGTGCGCGACGATTCTCAAGCCGATCCCTCAGGGTCACCATGAAAAAACCGGCTTCTTTGGTTGGTTCAATCGCCAGTTCACTCGACTGACTGGCCGCTATACCGCGTTGAACAAGACCCTGGTGCCGCGCGCCGGGCGCTTCATGTTCATCTATGTCGGCATCGTCGTGCTGATGGGCTTCTTCTACCTGCGCCTGCCGGAATCCTTCGTGCCGGTCGAAGACCAGGGCTACATGATCGTCGATATCCAACTGCCGCCGGGCGCCACCCGCGAGCGGACGTCGGCGGCAGGTGAAGAACTGGAAGCATTCCTCGCGTCTCGCGAAGCGGTAGCCACGTCCTTCCTGGTGCTGGGCTTCAGCTTCTCGGGCATGGGCGAAAACGCCGCCATTGCCTTCCCGCTGCTCAAGGACTGGTCCGAGCGCGATAGCTCGCAATCCGTGCAGGCGGAAACCAGCGCGGTCAACGCTCACTTCGCCAACCTCGATGACGGCGCGATGATGGCCGTGCCGCCTCCGCCTATCGAAGGCCTGGGCAATTCCGGCGGCTTCTCGCTGCGCCTGCAGGACCGTGGCGGCCTGGGCCGTGAAGCGCTGCTTGCCGCCCGCGACCAACTGCTCGGCCAGGTCAACGGCAACCCACTGTTCCTCTACGGCATGATGGAAGGCCTGTCTGAAGCGCCACAATTGCGCCTGGTCATCGACCGCGAGAAAGCGCGCAGCCAGGGCGTCGCCTTCGACTCGATCAGCACCGCGCTGTCCACCGCCTTCGGCTCTGCGGTGATCAACGACTTTGCCAATGCGGGTCGCCAGCAGCGTGTCGTCGTGCAGGCCGAACAGGCCGCGCGGATGACCCCGGAAAGCGTGCTCAAGCTGCATGTGCCCAACGATAGCGGCAGCCTGGTGCCACTGAGCGCCTTCGTCACCACCCGCTGGGAAGAAGGCCCGGTACAGATCGCCCGCTACAACGGCTACCCGTCGATCCGCATCGCCGGCGACGCCGCCCCCGGTGTCAGCACCGGTGACGCCATGGCAGAACTGGAGCGTATCGCCGCCGAGTTGCCAGGCGGCATCGGCTACGAATGGACGGGGCTGTCCTATCAGGAGCGGGTCGCCAGCGGCCAGGCGGTGATGCTGTTCGCGCTGGCCATCGTGGTGGTGTTCCTGCTGCTGGTCGCGCTGTACGAGAGCTGGGCGATTCCGCTGGCGGTGATGCTGATCGTGCCGGTCGGCGCACTCGGCGCGGTGCTGGCAGTGACCACCGTGGGCCTGCCCAACGACGTGTACTTCAAGGTCGGCCTGATCACCGTGATCGGTCTGGCAGCGAAGAACGCCATCCTCATCGTCGAGTTCGCCAAGGACTTGTGGGAAGACGGCTACTCGCTGCGTGATGCAGCCATCGAAGCAGCGCGCATGCGCTTCCGCCCGATTCTGATGACCTCCATGGCGTTCATGCTCGGCGTGGTGCCACTGGTGATCGCGTCCGGCGCAGGCGCTGCCAGCCAGCGCGCCATCGGTACCGGTGTGCTGGGCGGCATGTTCAGCGCGACGCTTCTCGGGGTGATTTTCGTGCCGATCTTCTTCGTCTGGGTGCTGTCGCTGATGCGTGCCAAACCTCAGCAAACCGACAACCATCCCCTGCACAAAGCGGAGTAATGCGATGACCTCTCACCTCATACTCCGCCCCGCTCTGCTGACCCTGGCTATCGCCCTCGGCGGCTGTTCCCTGGCGCCGACCTACGAACGCCCGGCTGCGCCGGTGGCGACAAACTGGCAGGTGGCCAATGCCAATGGCACCCGCGCGCAAGCGCTGGACTGGCAGACCTTCATCGTCGATGCCGACCTGCGTCGCGCGGTGGATACCGCGCTGAACAACAACCGTAGCCTGCGCCAGGCCCTGCTGGACATCGAAGCGGCGCGCGCGCAGTACCGCATCCAGCGCGCTGATCGACTGCCGTCGCTCAATGCCAACGCCACGGGTAACCGCCAGCGCCTGCCGGCCGACCAGTCGCAAACCGGCCGTTCTGAGGTCACCAGCGTCTACCAGGTCGGCCTGGGTCTGGCCGAGTACGAAGTCGACCTGTTCGGCCGCGTGCGCAACCTGTCCGAGTCAGCGCTGGAGACCTATCTGGCCACCGAGGAGGCCACCCGCGCCACGCAGATCAGCCTGATTGCCGAAGTGATCCAGGCCTACCTGACCCGCGATGGCGCGCTGCGCCGCCAAGCGCTGGTGGAGCAGACGCTGGAAAGCCGCCTAGCCTCGCTGGAACTGGTCAGCAGACGCCGCGAAGTCGGCGCCGCCACCGCCCTGGATTATCAGGAGGCGGTCGGCCTCGCCGAGCAGGCCAGGGCCGAGCGGGAAAGCACCGAACGCCAGCTGCGCCAGGCGGACAACGCCCTCGCACTGCTGCTCGGCACGCCAGACGCCGGGCTATTCTTGCCGCCAAGCAAACACTGGCCAGCCGTATTTTGATCT
>CAMPIF010000353.1 GCA_946886245.1 Ectopseudomonas composti
CTCCTGATCGCTGGCCGGCAGGAAGGAGCCGAAGCTGTACGCCGAACGTACGCCGAGAATCGGCCCGACCAGCGCGCCCTGCGCCACCACGTTCTGCAGCAGGGTCTCGTGGGCGTAGATCTGCACCTCGCCGCGCTCCACCTGCTCGCGGCTGACGAATGCCTGCACGCCGTTGATGTGATCAGGATGAAAGTGGGTGTAGACCACTGCCTTGACCGGCTTGTCGGTGAGCTTGCGGAACTCGGCCATGATCTTGCGCGACTCGCTGACCGACTCGCCGGTATCGACGATGATCAGCCCCTGCGGCGCCTCGATCATCACCACGTTGCCCAGTTGCCAGCCGACCGCCGAATAGACGTTGTCGGCGACGCGATAGAGCTGCTGGGCGAACACCTTGGTGTGGGCAGCCAGTTCGGCGTTGATACTGGGCTCGATGCGCTCGGCCGGCAGCTCGGCAGAGGCGCTCAATGGCAGGGCGACGGCCAGCAACAGGCCGCTGAAGCGAGAGAATGGGCTCATGGCGTTGGGAGATCTTGTTGTTGGAGTATTGGCAGGTTGGCAAAGGCCGACCGATAATTCCAATGCATTCGAATAGGCCAGTCAATGCAGGAGGCGCATGAACGATCTACGCCAGCTCCGCCACTTCGTCGCCCTCGCCGAACACCAGCATTTCGCCCGCGCGGCAGCAGCCGTGCACCTCAGTCAGCCGGCGCTGAGCCGCAGCATCCAGGCACTGGAAAGCCAGCTCGGTTGCACCCTGGTGGATCGCCACAACCGTGGCGTCAGCCTCACCGCCCATGGCCGCCTGGTGCTGGAGCACGCGCGCCGCCTGCTCGCCGGTAGCCTGGCGCTGAGCAATGCGGTCAATCAGCTGGGCAATCTGGAGGCTGGCGAACTGCGCCTCGGCGCCGGCCCCTACCCGGCCGCGCGCCTGATCCCGCAGGCCCTCGGGCAGTTGCTGCAGCGTTATCCACGGGTGCAGGTGAAACTGGACATCGCCAACTGGCTGGAACTGCGCGACAGCCTGCTGGACTCGGCCATCGAGCTGTTCGTCGCCGATATTCGCGAACTGCAGGACGACGCCCAGTTGCACATCGAACCGCTGCGCGTGCACGAGGGCGTGCTGTTCTGCCGTCCGGCTCATCCGCTGCTGCAGCGGCGCAACCTGCACCTGCGCGACCTGCTCGACTTTCCCCTCGCCGGCACACAGCTGCCAGAGGTGGTCGAACGCAGCCTGGGTCAGGCCAGCGGGCGCGCGCAGCCGTTGAGCGTGCAATGCGACAATTTCCTGGTGCTCAAGCGCCTGGTGGCCGACAGCGATGTGCTGAGCATGGCGCCCTGGGACGTGATCGCCGACGAACTTCACAGCGCTCAGCTTGCCCTGCTGCCACTGTTGCCCCAAGGCCTGCATCAGCATTCGGCCTATGGCCTGGTCAGCCGCGCCGGCCACAGCCTGTCGCCAGCGGCGCAGGCCATGGTCGCAGCAATTCGTCAGGTCGATGAGGAAACGCCGCGTGCCGGGCACGCGGCGGATTGAGGTAGGGCTTACCAGCGGCGCTCGCCGCTACGGCGTTGTTCGTTGTGGCTGCGCCCGTTGGAGTAACGATGCTGCGTATTGCGGCCGGCGTCCCAGCCGCGCGGCATCTGCCCGCCGCGATGCTCCTGACGACGCTGGTCACGGCGATAATCATGTCGCGGCTGCTGGTGCTTGTAGCCGTCGCGATAACGACGATCGTAGCCGTAGTGATGACGCGGCGGCGGCGCCGGTACATAGCGCGGAGGAGCCGGGTAGTAGTTATGCCGACGTTCCTCGTAGTAGTAGCGTGGCGGCGGGTAGTAATCGCGCCGGTAGCCGTCGTGGTAACGATAGCCATGGCCATTGTGATAGCCACGGTCGTAGCCATCGCCATAAACGGCGCAACCGGAAAGCATCAAGAGCAGGGCGGAAAACAGCATCTTGTAGGGCATGGCGGCCTCCTGTGACCGCTGGGACGACGCCGACCGATGTCGGCCTCCGGGATGGTGATCCCTGACGCATCAGACAGCGCCGCCCGCAACAGGTGCGATTCATTTCGTCGGCTGTGACCGACAGCGCAAAACCACAACAGCACAGGACAATTGCCCTGTCGCTGGCATGGCCTTCGCTTGCTCGGCACTGCGGAAAGCCGATCCATGCACAGGATCGTCAGTGGTAGCGAATCGTAATGGCCGACTAGGGTTCCGGCTCGTCAGAAGGCGAGCGGCTGGTCCGAGAGTGGGCGACCTCATGCAGTGGTTGGAAGCCACGGGGTTACACGGCGGGACAAAAGCCCGGGAGAACGCGCAGCCAGGCTGCCGGCTTTCCCGCTTTCGTCCATGACCCGAGGTTTCCATGTCCATTCGCTCCCTGCTCACCGTCCTGCTCTGCGCCTGCCTG
This sequence comes from Ectopseudomonas composti, assembly GCA_946886245.1. The sequence goes on from CAMPIF010000353.1 coordinate 2,417, forward strand.
CTTGGCGCTCCGACAGCCCAGGCCGCGCCAAGAACCTTCACCCTGTGCTGGTCGATATTCGCCGGCTGGATGCCCTGGGGCTACGCCGCCGAACAGGGCATCGTGAAGAAGTGGGCGGACAAGTATGGAATTGACATTCAGGTGCAGGAAGTGCCGGATTATGTCGCTTCCATCGAGCGCTACACCGCCGGCCAGTTCGACGCCTGCAGCATGACCAACATGGACGCCCTGACCATTCCCGCAGCTGCCGGCAAGGACAGCACCGCGCTGATCATCGGCGATTTCTCCAACGGCGCCGACGCCCTGCTGCTGCGTGGCAGCGGCCAGAGAATCCAGGACCTGAAAGGCAAGAGCGTGCTGCTGGTGGAGAACTCGGTCTCGCATTACCTGCTCAGCCGGGCTCTGGAGCGGGCCTTGCTCGACGAAAGCGACGTAACCATCATCAACGTCTCCGACACCGAAATCGCTGATGCCTTCCTCGCCGGCAAGGGCGACGCGGTGATCACCTGGAACCCGATCCTCTCCGAGATCCGGCGCAAGGCCGAGGTCAGCCAGGTGTTCAGCTCCAATCTGATTCCCGGCGAAATCCTCGACCTCACCGTGGTCAGCAGCCAGACCCTTGCCCAGCACCCGGAGTTCGGTCGCGCGCTGACCGGCGCCTGGTTCGAGACCCAGCGTCTGCTCGGCCTGCCCACCCCGGCCGGGCGTGAAGCCAGGGCCAGAATGGCAGCCGCCGCCGACACCAGCGTGCAGGACTTCGACGCCCAGTTGGGCACCCTGCGCTCGTTCTACTCACCGCGCAGCGCGCTGAACTTCGCGCGCACCGGCAAGCTGCCGGACCTCATGCAACGGGTCGCGCGCTTTGCCGATGCGCATGGCCTGCTGGGCAAGAGCGGCATGGGCCTGACCAATCTGGGTATCGAATTCAGCGGCGAGAAGCCGCTGGGCAACCCGCAGCGCATTCTGCTGCGCTTCAACCATCGCTATATGGAGCTGGCCGCCGAAGGGGCGCTGTAACGCCCCATCGCACAGCAAACCAATCACAGGCCGCACCAATAAAGCGCACCTGCAGCGATAAGCAGCGACGAAACCCGCCAGATAGGCGCCTCGGCTAGCTGGCACGATGTTCGCTACAGACCCAGCGTGCAGGAACACCCCGGCTCGCCGGGATCGCGGCACCACAATTTGCCAATAGCCGGCTAGGGTTCCGGCTCGCCACAGGCGAGCGACTGGTCCGAGAGCTAGCGACCTCCAGCGAGGTTACACGGCGGGACAAAAGCCCGGGAGAACGCGCCCCATTCATGGGGACCGCCGCGAACTCCTGCCCGCCCCTGTCAAACTGGAGGTTCACCATGGGTACGCCCCACTCGCATCAGCGGCAACCAGCCGTCACTCCCAACGGCCCGAAATCAGCGCGCCCTTGCGCCTGCTAGCTGCGCACGCATTTCGTTCCAGGCCCGACGAGGACTATCCATGCGCCTGATCAACCGCCACCCGGATCGCAGCGGCCGCCTGCTGCTGATCCTGCTGCCCTTCGCCCTGCTGCTGTTCATCTACTTCAGCGCCTCGACCAGCCGCCTGGCCGAGAACCCCAACGACAAGCTGCTGCCCAGCGCCAGCCAGATGGTCGATGCCATCGACCGCCTGGCCTTCAGCGAAGACAAGCGCAGCGGCCAGTACCTGTTCTGGCAGGACACCGCCTCCAGCCTGCAGCGCCTGGGCCTCGGCCTTGGCATCGCCGCGCTGCTGGGCCTGGTGCTGGGCATCGCCGCCGGTAGCGTGCCGTTGTTCGGCGCGCCGCTGTCGCCGCTGCTCACGGTGCTGTCGATGATTCCGCCGCTGGCGATCCTGCCGATCCTGTTCATCGTCTTCGGTCTGGGTGAGCTGTCCAAGGTGATGCTGATCGTCATCGGCATCACCCCCTGCATCGCCCGCGACATCGAACAACGCGCCCGCGAGATTCCCGGCGAGCTGCTGATCAAGGCTCAGACCCTCGGCGCCAACTCCTGGACGCTGATCCTGCGCCTGGTGCTGCCGCAACTGATGCCGCGCCTGCTGATCTCGCTACGCCTGATGCTCGGTTCGGCCTGGCTGTTTCTGATCGCCGCCGAGGCCATCGCCAGTACCGACGGCCTCGGCTACCGCATCTTCCTGGTGCGCCGCTACATGGCCATGGACGTGATCCTGCCCTACGTCGTGTGGATCACCCTGTTGGCCTGGCTGATGGACCTGGGCCTGCGCCAGGTGCTGCGCCTGTGCTTCCCCTGGCATCAAGGAGGCAAGGCATGACCCTGTTCAGCCAACACATCGTCCCGCTGAGTGAACCTGCCATGAGCGAACCCAGTACGGCCCCTGCAAACACAGCGAAAGCCGCCTTTATCGAAGCGCGCAACCTGTGGCAGGAATACGGCGACCTGGTCGTGCTCGAACGCCTCAACATCAGGGTCAACGAGGGTGAGTTCTGCACCCTGGTGGGCGCCTCCGGCTGCGGCAAATCCACCTTCCTGCGCATGCTGCTCGGCCAGGAACGCCCGAGCCGTGGCGAGCTGTTGCTGGGCGGCCAGGCACTGCCCAACGAACCCGATCCGAGCCGAGGCGTGGTATTCCAGCGCTACTCGGTATTCCCCCACCTGAGCGTGCTGGACAACGTCGCTCTGGGCCTGGAACTGCCGAAGTCGAAGCTGCTGGGCCGGTTGTTCGGCGCAGCCAAGCGCGAGGCCCGCGAGCGCGCCGCGGAAATCCTCACCAAGGTCGGCCTCGGCCATGCCCTGAGCAAATACCCCAG
>CAMPIF010000354.1 GCA_946886245.1 Ectopseudomonas composti
GAGTGGGGGGCGCGCTCGCCCAGTTCGAGGCGCAGGTCGTGCGAAGGATGCTGGAAAGCCAGTGCATCGAGCGGCACCAGACGCTGCACTTCGCGAAAGAACAGGCTGAGGATTCGTTCCACGTCCAGGCTGGTCTGCAGTTGCAGACTGAGTTGGTGGCGCAGCTCTATCAGGCCGGCGGGCTTGAGCGGCAGGTTGCGACTGCCGGTAAAGCCGAGACGCTGCAGCTTGGCGGCGTCGAAATCGATGGTGTTGGACTGGCTGGGGGGAACCATGGAGCTGAACCTCTGGCGCGGATGGTGCGACGAGAGGATTAGAGCGAATTTCGTGCCAGGTGGTTCAAGTTGGCTTAAAGTCTTGTGAAGTCAGTCACTTAGGTGTTTCTAAAAGCGCTGATCGGCAAGCGGTTGCCGGTTGGCTGACGGTGATGCTGGCAATGTGCTGCCGCTTGGCAAGATGGGTGGCGGATATTTGTCGGCGATGGCCCGCCGGCTTGCAGCGGGCCATGGCGTGTAATCACTGGGCGTCGAACGCCTGGCCGTTGACGCCCTTGCTGTCCGGGCCCATCAGGTACAGATAAAGCGGCATGATCTCTTCCGGCAGTGGGCGGGTCGCCGGGTTTTCCCCAGGATAGGCCTGGGCGCGCATGGCGGTACGGGTCGCCCCCGGATTGATGCTGTTGGCGCGCACGTTGGCGATGCCGTCCAGCTCGTCAGCCATGACCTGCATCAGGCCCTCGGTGGCGAATTTCGATACCGCGTAGGCGCCCCAGTAGGCGCGGCCCTTGCGGCCGACGCTGCTGGAGGTGAAGGCGACGGAGGCGTCCTGCGACAGTTTGAGCAGCGGCAGCAGGGTGTTGCTGAGCATGAACATGGCGTTGACGTTGACGTGCATCACGCGCATGAAGTTGTCGCCGGACAGTTGTTCCAGCGGCGTGCGCGGGCCGAGGATCGAGGCATTGTGCAGCAGGCCATCGAGGCGGCCGAACGCGTTCTCGATCATCACCGACAGTTCGTCGTACTGGTGCGGCAGGGCGGTTTCCAGGTTGAAGGGGATCACCACCGGCTGCGGGTGACCGGCCGCCTCGATTTCGTCATAAACCTGGCTCAGGTTGGCTTCGGTCTTGCCCAGCAGCAGCACGGTGGCGCCGTGGGCGGCGAAGCTCTTGGCGGCGGCCGCGCCGATACCGCGACCGGCACCGGTGATCAGGATGACGCGATCCTTGAGCAGGTCTGGGCGGGCGGTGTAGTCGAACATGTGAGGATCCTTCGAAGAACTGGTAGGGCGGGTGCAACCCGCCAGAGTGGAGAGTGGCGGGTTTCACCCGCCCTGTGCGATCAGCAACTGCACAGGGCGCGATCGAGCACCGCACGCAGTTCCTGGGGGTGATCCACGACCACGTCGGCGCCCCAGTTGCGTGGGTTGTCCTCGGGGTGGATATAGCCGTAGGTCACTGCGGCCGTGCGGCAGCCGGCGGCGCGGCCGGATTCGATATCCCGTGCGTCGTCGCCGATGAACAGCACTTCCTCGGGTTTGACGCCCATCTGCTGGCAGGCGAGCAGCAGCATGTCCGGCGCCGGCTTGCTTTGCTCGACGTGGTCAGGGCAGACCAGCACGGCCGAACGCTCGGCCAGATTCAGACCTTGCATGATCGGCTCGGCGTAACGCACCGGTTTGTTGGTGGCGACGCCCCACAGCAGGCGCGCCTGTTCGATATCGTCGAGCAGGGCTTCGATGCCCTCGAACGGGCGGGTGAGGACTGCGCAGTGTTGCTGGTAGCGTTCCAGGAACTCCAGGCGCAGGGCTTCGAAGGCGGCCGAATCCGGATCTTCATCGAAAGCGCAGGCGACCATGGCGCGTGCGCCGCCGGAGACCTGGTCGCGTATGGCCTTGTCGGCCAGTGGTGGCAGACCGCGAGCGGCGCGCATGGCCTGGGTGATGGCGATGAAGTCCGGCGCCGAGTCGAGCAGGGTGCCGTCCATGTCGAAAAGAACTGCTTTCAAACGCATGCGGCCTACTCCTTGCGCAGCGTCTGGATCATGTAGTTGACGTCGACGTCTGCTCCCAGCTTGTAGTGCTTGGTCAGAGGGTTGTAGGTCAGGCCGATGATGTCCTTGACCTCCAGCCCGGCTGCGCGGCTCCAGGCGCCCAGTTCGGAGGGGCGGATGAACTTCTTGAAATCGTGAGTGCCACGCGGCAGCAGGCGCAGGATGTACTCGGCGCCGATCACGGCGAACAGGTATGCCTTGGGGTTGCGGTTGATGGTCGAGAAGAACACCTGGCCGCCGGGCTTGACCAGCCTGTAGCAGGCACGGATGACCGACGAGGGATCGGGCACGTGCTCGAGCATTTCCAGGCAGGTGACGACGTCGAACTGGCCCGGCATCTCCTCGGCCAGCGCTTCGGCGGTGATCTGCCGGTAGTCGACTTCGACGCCGGACTCCAGCTGGTGCAGCTGGGCGACCGACAGCGGCGCTTCGCCCATGTCGATACCCATCACCGTGGCGCCGCGCTGGGCCATGGCCTCACTGAGGATGCCACCACCACAACCGACGTCCAGTACCCGCTTGCCAGCCAGGCCGACGCGTTCGTCGATCCAGTTGACTCGCAGCGGGTTGATGTCGTGCAGGGGTTTGAACTCGCTCTCGCGGTCCCACCAGCGGTGTGCCAGGGCCTCGAATTTGGCGATTTCGGCGCGGTCGACGTTGCTCATAAGCATCTCTATTCAAAGCATGGAAAGCGTATCGCCGCTATGTTGCCAGTTTAAGAACGGGCGTGGGGCGGCGCGGGTTCGTTCAATGTATGTCAGTTTGTCGCAGTCGTTTCGTCAGCGTAGCCCGGATGCAATCCGGGGCGGCTGTATTCTTCCCGGATTTCATCCGGGCTACCTTTTGGCAATCCTGGCTCCCCATTCCCTGGCCTTGGCGATCAGCGCGCTTTCGTCCATGCGGGTCAGGCGGCCGTCGTCCAGCAACTGCTTGCCGCCAACCCACAGATGCTTCACGCAGTCGCGGCCGCTGGCATAGATGAGTTGCGATACCGGGTCGTAGATCGGTTGCTGGGCCAGGCCGGAAAGGTCGAAGGCGACCACGTCGGCGAGCTTGCCCGGTTCCAGCGAGCCGGTCTGTGTTTCCAGTCCCAGTGCGCGGGCGCCATTGAGGGTAGCCATGCGCAAGGCACTGTGAGCGTTCAGGGCAGTGGCGGAGCCGGCGACGGCCTTGGCCAGCAGCGCGGCGGTACGGGTTTCGCCGAGCAGGTCGAGGTCGTTGTTGCTGGCGGCGCCATCGGTACCGATGGCGACGTTGACGCCAGCCTGCCACAGGCGCTCGACCGGGCAGAAGCCGCTGGCCAGTTTGAGGTTGGATTCAGGGCAATGCACGATGCTGCAGTTGTGCTCCACCAGCAGCGCCAGGTCCTCGTCATCGATCTGCGTCATGTGCACCGCCTGGAAGCGCGGGCCGAGCAGGCCGAGACGAGCCAGGCGCGCCAGTGGGCGTTCACCGTGCTTGCTGACGGCTTCGGCCACTTCCTGCGCGGTTTCGTGCACATGCATATGAATGCCGGCATCCAGCTCGTCAGCCAGCACGCGAATCTGCTCGAGCTTGTCGTCGCTGACGGTGTAAGGCGCGTGGGGCCCGAACGCGATGCGGATGCGCGGGTGCTGCTTGAGGTCATCGAACAGCTGCAGGCCCGTACGCAGTGCTTCGGCCGCGTTGAGTGCGCCGGGTACCGGGAAGTCCAGCACGGGAACGGTGATCTGTGCGCGCACGCCGGCGTCGTGTACGCATTCGGCGGCGGTCTGCGGGTAGAAGTACATGTCGGAGAAGCAGCTGATGCCGCCCTTGATCTGTTCGGCGATGGCCAGATCGGTGCCGTCGCGGACGAAATCCTCGTCGACCCACTTACCTTCGGCGGGCCAGATATGCTCGTGCAGCCAGGTCATCAGGGGCAGGTCGTCGGCGATGCCGCGCAGCAGCGTCATCGCCGCGTGGCCGTGGGCGTTGATCAGCCCGGGGGCGAGCAGGCATTGCGGCAGCTCTCGCACCTCCGTTGCCGGGTGGCGCAGGGCTTCGCTGCGCGGTGCGATCAGCGCGATGCGCCCGTCGCGGATGCCCAGGCCATGGTCGCGTAGCACCACCCCGGCCGGCTCAACGGGCACCAGCCAGGAGGGCAGGAGCAGGAGGTCGAGAGGGGCTTCGGGCATGGGGGATTGTCCGTCTGGCTTGATCGATGCAAGGAAGGTCGCCAGTGTATAGATGAACGCCCCTGGCTTGAAGTCGTGAGGCCGTGCCGGATTGTTCGGCTGGCCTCGGTCGGTCTGCGTATAATCCGCGACTTTTTGGCGGTGACAGATGGAGTGCACGATGCGCGAGCAATTGCTGGCGGTGGAGAAGGTTCAGGCAATCGAGTGGCGCGATGGTGCGTTGTACCTGCTCGATCAGCGCCTGCTGCCGCATCGGCAGACCTGGTTGCGCTTCGATTCTGCAGCCGAGGTGGCAGACGCGATTCGCGACATGGTGGTGCGTGGCGCGCCGGCTATCGGCATTGCTGCTGCCTATGGCCTGGTGCTGGGTGCCCGCGCTCGGCTGCAGGCGGGTGGTGACTGGCGTGAGGCGCTGGAGGCGGATTTTGCCTGTCTCGAGCGCTCGCGCCCCACTGCGGTAAACCTGTCCTGGGCCCTGCAGCGTATGCGTGAGCGCCTGGCGCGACTCAAGGATGGCGACGCCATCCTGGCGCTGCTGGAGGCCGAGGCGGTGGGCATTCATCTCAGCGACCGTGAGGCCAACCTGACCATGGCGCAGTTGGGCATGGAGCTGATTCGCAAGCATCAGGGCAATCCGCAGGTGCTGCTGACGCACTGCAATGCCGGTGCGCTGGCGACCGGCGGCTTTGGTACGGCGCTCGGGGTGATCCGCGCGGCGTATCTGGAGGGTTTGGTCGAGCAGGTTTATGTCGATGAAACCCGCCCCTGGCTGCAGGGTGCGCGATTGACTGCCTGGGAATTGGCTGGCGACGGCGTGCCGGTCTGCCTCAATGCCGATGCCGCTGCCGCTCACCTGATGAAAACCAAGGGCATTACCTGGGTCATCGTCGGGGCCGATCGCATCACCGCCAATGGGGATGTGGCCAACAAGATCGGCACCTATCAGCTGGCGGTCAACGCCATGCACCACGGCGTGCGCCTGATGGTGGT
>CAMPIF010000355.1 GCA_946886245.1 Ectopseudomonas composti
CACCGGTGGCGATCCACAGCGAAGCCACCAGCTGCACCAGCATGGCCGGCACCGCGACGCGCGAGAGCAGGTCGAGGCCCTTGTAGCCGACGAAGGCGGTGAGGCAGAAACCGAAGCCGAACAGCACCATCAGAGGGATGGTCAGGCTTTCGGGCAGGCCAAGGATTTTCACCAGGACGATGGCGATGGTCGCCGTGCCCCAGGCGTACCAGCCGATCTGGGTGAAGCCGAGAAGCATGTCGGACAGCTTGCTGCCCACCTCGCCGAAGCAGAAGCGCCCCATCAGCACCGAGTTCAGGCCACTGCGGCAGGCGATCAGGCCCAGCACGGCGGCATACAGGCCGAGCAGCAGGTTACCGATCACCGCAGCCCAGAGCAGGGTAGTGAAGTCGAAGGCCATGCCGATCTTGCCGCCGGCGAACATGGTGGCGGTGAAGAAGGTGAAACCGAACAACAGGATGGCGGTGGAGAACAGCCCCTTGCGCGCGCCGTTGGGCACCTCGCTCAGGGGGTAATCGCTATCGGGGGTGACGTTGCTCATGGACCTGGCTCCGGTATGGATGGTGAAGCCTTGGTGAAAGCAGGGGACGTGCCAGAAATCAGCGCAGCAGGCCGCTTGGCAAGGTGGCCAAAGGCTCTTGTGCGAAATGCACAAAGAAAAGCACTTATAAAGCGACGTATCGCTCAATATTTGTGAGTGTAGAACAAAAGTGGTGCGCGACGCTGCGGTCGCGCACCAGCGTGCAGCGGTTTTTTGCGGCTATAGGCGCTGGCCTGGCGCGAAGACTGTGCCGGTCTAGCCTTTTGGCTACCTATCAGCCACTCAATCCCCAGAGAAGCCTACTGCAGGGGAGCCAGCGTCACCTCCGATTCCGGTTCTTCCGGCGCATGCAGGTCGGCGTAGATGTTCTCTGCCAGCGCAATATCTTCATCCGTCAGGTGCTGGAACACGCTCGTCCGCTTACGCTTGGAGACACGCCCGCTGTTCTCGTAAATCACCGCGATAAGCAGCTCAAGGTCCCGGTTCGACAGGTCCAGCTCGCGATTCATCTGCTCTTTGAATCTATCGCGGCGGACGAGATGGTTGACCTCATCACGCATGAGTCCATCCAGAACTCGTGCAGCGCTTTTATTGACCTCGCCCTGCAGATCAGTGAAGTCCAGGTGGGCGAACAGATGGGCATGCGCCTCATCCAGTTCAGGGTCGCTGGCCAAGTCCTTCCGGCGGTACTGCGTAGCGCTAAGTAGCCGCCGTGACAGTGCGTCGAGCGTGCCGATGTAACTGTCCAGGTTGACCAGAAGACCGGCAGAGATGGGCAGGATGATGCCCTGCAGCTTGAGGCCTTCATTGGCCAGGATGTCCTGCATGATGAAGCGGGACAACCGGCCGTTGCCGTCCATGAAAGGATGGATGTAGATAAAGCTGTGCGCGATCGCGTTTAGCTTCACTAGCGCTGGGGCATCACTGCGCATGACGCGCTCACGCATGACGAACCACTCTTCCATCATCTCAGGCACGGTTTCCGGCGCCGGCGGGATCAGGTGGATCAGATCGCCGCGGCCGAGCCAGTTCTGCAGATGCCTGTATGCGCCAATGGACGGATCGGGGCGCCCCGTGCCTAGGGCTATCCGGTGGATGTCGAAGAGAAACTCCTCATCCAGCGGGCGCTGGCCCGCCTGTTCCAGCACACGGACAAAGCGCAAGACTCGATCAGGTGTTGGACGCTCATGCTCGATTTCATATGAGCTGCGAGTCTCGGTGGTCAGTAGGTACTGCGCCGCTCTGGCAATCTCGGTGACCGAGAAATCAACCATCTGGTCATGCATGCGCTCGACTATTTGTGCATTCAAAAGGCTGTCGTCTGCCCAGCCCCGGCGGCTAATCAGCGCTGAAAGCCGAGGTGTTCCCAGGAGATTCATCCGTACGCGATGCCTGCGCGACATCTCCTCTGGGCCGGTGAAATATTTCTCCGGTGGCAGCAGGTGCTCATAGGGAATGTTCTGGGCGGCGTCGGGCAGAGGCAACGGGTGGCCTGCAATGTTCTCGCAGATATACCAGAGCCGGCGCAGATAGCCGCTGGCTGGCTTCCCAGCGATTGCAGCAACCAGGTCATCGCGGACAGCGGGAATCTGCAAGGCGCGCTCCAGGACGCCCAGATTTACCCCTTCGTAGGAGAGCGCAAAGAGCATCTGGTCGATGGGGCGTTGCTCTCTGGCGTAACCCTTGGTGAAGACCTCTACGTTGACACCACCAGCGGACTGAGAGAGCGCCTGGCGCGAGCCTATGACGCACTCACGATCAAGCGGCACACAGCGAAGATCGAGGGCGTTGATCAGCCAGCTGTATCCGGCTCGCTCAATGGGATTTCGCATGGCGAATTTCCTATAGGAAACGCGAGAAAACTATAATTCATACGGTGTTCTTGTAAAAACTTATAGTCAACTGCCCAGGCCATGAGCACCAAAGAGCTTACGAGGGAGGCGAGACAGACTACCGGTACTGCCTAAAGGCTCTCCAATATCGCGCCGCAGGTTGGTCTGATCGACGCGGATGCTGTCAATCACCTCACATCTTTAACACTCCACCACTGAAACGGCTCGTACCTCACTTCGGCTTGAGGACAGTGCTGCTTCGTTTTCAGGTCGAAGGCGGCGTTCATGTTCATGGCAGCCGCTTCAATTTGTGGTGCCAGGGAGACCTGGCCCAGCCGTTCGTAGGCGTTACGTAACAACAGTCACCTGCGGCATCGGCGGCATGGTCACGGTCTGCTCGCTGGCCGGGGCGAGCACTTCGGCTTCGCCGTCGACCACTTGCTTGCCGTCCTGGTTGTACACGCGGGTGGCGATGCGTACGCGGTTCTTCGGCAGTTTTTCCAGCACTTCCAGCTTCACAGTCAGGGTGTCGCCGAGCTTCACCGGGCGGGTGAACTTGAGCTGCTGGCCGAGGTAGATGGTGCCCGGGCCGGGCAGGCGGCAGGCGATGGCAGCGCTGATCAAGGCACCGGTGAACATGCCATGGGCGATGCGCTCCTTGAACATCGTCTCGGCGGCGAAGGCGGCGTCCAGGTGTACCGGGTTGTTGTCGCCGGAGACGGCGGCGAACAGCTGCACATCGCGCTCTTCCACGGTCTTCTCGAAGGCCGCTTGTTGGCCGACGCTGAGGGCTTCGTAAGGGATATTGGTGACCTGAGTCATGGACACTCCTTGATTGGGCTTCGACCCTGGCTCAGCGCCTGCTGCAGCCAGTCGATCAGGTGGGCGGTGACCTCGTCGCGATTACTCTCGTTGAGCAGCTCATGACGGGCCTCGGGATAAATCTTCAGTTGCACGTCGCGCACGCCGGCCTCGCGCAGGGCGCCAGCCAGATCACCCAGGCGCTTGCCGTCGCTGACCGGGTCGCGCGAGCCGCCAATGACCAGCAGCGGCAGGTCGGCATCGATCTGCGCCAGGTTGCTGGTCGGGGTGATGCGCTGCAGGCCATCGAGCAGGTCGCACCACAACTGCGTGGTGCAGACGAAGCCGCACAGCGGATCGGTCACGTATTTGTCCACTTCCGCCGGGTCGCGGCTGAGCCAGTCGAAGGCCGTGCGGTTGGGCTTGAAAGCCTTGTTGAACGAGCCGAAGGAGAGAAAATCGATGACCTTGCTGCGCCCCTTGGGGCCCAGGCGCCAGCGCTCGAAGCCGGCGATCAGCCTGGCGGCCTTGTACAGCGCCACGGGCTGGTAATTGGAGCCGCAGAGCACGGCGCCCTGGAGGCTGCAGCTATGGCCCAGCAGATAGGCCATGCCGATGTAGCTGCCCATGCTGTGGCCGAACAGGAAGATCGGCGTATGCGGGTGCTGCTGGCGAATGTGGTGGTTGAGGGTGGACAGGTCGCCGACCACCTTGCTCCAGCCATCTTCATCAGCGTAGTGGCCAAGGGTGCCGCGTTCTGCGGTGGCACCATGGCCGCGCTGGTCCAGCGCGTAGAGCGCGAAGCCCGCCGCTACCAGGGCTTCAGCCAGACGTGCGTAGCGCAGGCTGTGCTCGGCCATGCCGTGGGCGAGCATGACCGCCGCGCGTGGCGGCTCGTCGCCGTACCAGTGATTGACCTGCAATGGCGTGCCATCGCTGGCGTTGATAACGAAGGCGTCGTGGCGCATGGCGAATCCTTGTGCCGGGAGTTGGCGGCATTGTGCACCTTGCTTGTCATCACGCAAAGCACCGTCGAATTTCCATCGAGCCGCAAAGATCGGTTACGAATCACTACATTTATTGCGAAATTCAGCCCATCAATGACGCCTTCGAGCTATTTGCGGCGCCGCTCTGAACTGCTACTTTCCGGGCAGTCCCGCACCGCGGGCCAGATCACTTCAGGGGAAGAGGACAAGAACAATGCAACCTGATTTCTGGAACGACAAGCGCGCGCCCGGCGTGCCCAACGATATCGGCCTGTCCAGCTACAAGTCGGTGATCGAAGTATTCGAGCGCTCATGCAAACGTTTCGCCGACCGGCCGGCCTTCAGCAACCTGGGCGTCACGCTGACCTATGCCGAGCTGGATCGCCTCTCCGCGACCTTCGCCGCCTACCTGCAGAAGCACACCGACCTCAAGCCGGGCGATCGTATCGCGGTGCAGATGCCCAACGTGCTGCAGTATCCGATCGCCGTGTTCGGCGCCATGCGCGCCGGGCTGATCGTGGTCAACACCAATCCGCTGTACACCGCGCGCGAGATGCGCCACCAGTTCAAGGATGCCGGGGTGCGTGCGCTGGTGTACCTGAACATGTTCGGCAAGTTGGTGCAGGAAGTGCTGCCCGATACCGAGATCGAGTACCTGATCGAAGCCAGGATGGGCGACATGTTGCCGAGCCTCAAGGGCTGGCTGGTCAACACCGTGGTGAAGAAGGTCAAGAAGATGGTGCCCGACTACCATCTGCCCCAGGCCATTGCCTTCAAGCAGGTGCTCAAGCAGGGCCACGGTCAGACGCTGACACCGGTCAAGGCCGGTCACGACGACATCGCCGTGCTGCAGTACACCGGCGGCACCACCGGCGTGGCCAAGGGCGCCATGCTCACCCACGGCAACCTGGTGGCCAACATGCTGCAGGTGGATGCCTGCCTGGCGCAGCTCGGTGAAGATGGCACGCCGCTGATGAAGCAGGGCCAGGAGATCATGATCGCGCCGCTGCCGCTCTACCA
>CAMPIF010000356.1 GCA_946886245.1 Ectopseudomonas composti
GAGCGTCTGCAGTCGGCCGAGCGCTACACCCAGGAAATGGCGCGCAACGGTGGCGAATCGGTGCGCGTGGCGGCGGATTCGCTGCGTTGGAACATCGCCCTCGGGCTGTTGGTCGTGGGGGCGCTGGCAATGCTGGTGGTCGCTCTGGTGCTGGGTTGGCGAGTACTGAGTCGCCTGCGCCTGCTCAGTGCGGCGCTCAATGATCTGGCGGCAGGCGAGGGGGATCTGACGCGGCGTGTGAGCATCGACAGTCAGGACGAGGTCGGCGAGATGGCCGATGCGGTCAATCGCTTCATCGCCAAGCTGCAGCCCATCGTGCGTGAGTCGGGTGAGGTGGCGTTGCGCACCGGTGAGCAGATTCGCAGCCTGACCCAGCGCGGCGTGGCGGCCGAGGCCGCTGCCGGACGGCAGCGCGATGAGGTGGCCGGCAGTCTGCAGGCACTGGCGCAAATGGCCGACGAGGCGCAGGCGGAAAGCCAGGCCATGCAGGACGCGCTGCAGCGTGTCGACACTATCCGCCAGGCGGCGCACGAGAACGCGGCTATCGCTCAGCGTCTGTCCGCGCTGATCGAAGGCTTGGTGGCGCGGGTGGCCGATGGCTCGGCGGTGATCGAGCGGCTGGCCAAGCAGAGCGAGCAGATCGAGGTGGTGTTGACGGTGATTCAGTCAATTGCCGAGCAGACCAACCTGCTCGCGCTCAATGCCGCCATCGAGGCGGCGCGCGCCGGTGAGAGTGGTCGCGGGTTTGCCGTGGTGGCTGACGAGGTGCGGGCGCTGGCGAGCAAGACTCAGCAGTCTACCGGCGATATCCAGACCCATATCGCCGCATTGCAGCGCGGTGCTCAGGAGGCGGTTGCCGCCATCGCCCAGGCGGGCGCGCAAGGCAGTGAAGGTCTGCAGGTGCTGCGTGACAGTGCGCGTCTGCAGCACTCGGTGCAGCAGTCGGTGGACGAGGTGCATGGCGCCATCAATGCAGCGACCCAGGCAGCGGCGCATCAGGCTGACGGCGCTGGTGCGGTGCGTGGGCGTGTCGAGATCATTCATGCCGAAGCGCAGCATGCGGCCGAGGCGGTGACGGCGATTGCCGGCAACGCGCGAGCGCTGGACGAGCTGGCGACGCAGCTCAAGGCCAGCCTGGGGCAGTTCAAAGTGTAGGGTGCGCTGTGCGCACCTCGCCGCTCTAAGGTTTTGGCGGGTGCGCGCAGCGGCGCACCTGCGAGGTGGCACGCTTTTTCGTGGGCAATAAAAAACCGAGCCATTGGCTCGGTTTTTTGAAATTTGGTGCCCAGGAGAAGACTCGAACTTCCACGACCGTTAAGTCACTGATACCTGAAACCAGCGCGTCTACCAATTCCGCCACCTGGGCACTACAGCAATGTTCGTCGTTGCCGACACGGAGCGTTGCATCCGTTTATTTGCAAAGTGGGTTATCAAGCCACTTCACGAAATTTGGTGCCCAGGAGAAGACTCGAACTTCCACGACCGTTAAGTCACTGATACCTGAAACCAGCGCGTCTACCAATTCCGCCACCTGGGCACAGAAACCGATGAATCATCATCTGCTTCGTGTTACAACGTCTGCTCGACGCTGTGGGCGCGAACTATACGGGCGGGCATTTACCTTGTAAACCCCTGACCCCAAAAAATTGATGGTCACCGGCAAAGCTGCCCGGGATGCCTTTTTCGCGCTGCAATAGGCATATGGCATACACCCTTATACATAAGCACAGGTAATCCTCCTTACATGGCCGATTGGCAATCCCTCGATCCCGAGGCCGCCCGCGAGGCGGAAAAATACGACAACCCCATCCCCAGCCGTGAGCTGATCCTTTCGCATCTGGCCGAGCGCGGCGCGCCTGCCAGTCGTGAGCAACTGGTCGAAGAGTTCGGTCTGCATACCGAAGATCAGCTCGAAGCCCTGCGACGCCGACTGCGCGCAATGGAGCGTGACGGTCAGCTCATCTATACCCGTCGTGGCACTTACGCCCCGGTGGACAAGCTCGACCTGATCTGTGGTCGCATCAGCGGTCACCGCGACGGCTTCGGCTTCCTCGTGCCGGATGACGGCAGTGACGACCTGTTCCTCAGCCCGGCGCAGATGCGCCTGGTGTTCGATCGTGATCGCGCGCTGGTGCGGGTGGCGGGTTTCGATCGGCGTGGCCGCCGTGAAGGCGGTATCGTCGAGGTGATCGAACGCGCTCATGAGAGCATCGTTGGCCGTTACTACGAAGAGAACGGCATCGGTTTCGTCGTCGCCGACAATCCCAAGATCCAGCAGGAAGTGCTGGTCACCCCGGGGCGCACTGGCGGTGCGCGCATCGGTCAGTTCGTCGAGATCAAGATCACTCACTGGCCCACGCAGCGTTTCCAGCCGCAGGGCGACATCGTCGAGGTGATCGGCAACTACATGGCGCCGGGCATGGAGATCGACGTCGCGCTGCGCAGCTACGACATCCCGCACGTCTGGCCCGAGGCGGTGGTCAAGGAAGCGCGCAAGCTCAAGCCCGAAGTGGATGAGAAGGACAAGGAGAAGCGCATCGATCTGCGCCATCTGCCCTTCGTCACCATCGACGGTGAAGACGCCCGCGACTTCGACGATGCCGTCTACTGCGAGAAGAACAGCAGCCGCTGGAAGTTGTTCTCCGGTGGCTGGAAACTCTACGTGGCCATCGCCGACGTCTCGCATTACGTCAGGGTCGGCTCGGCGCTGGACGCCGAGGCGGTCGAGCGCGGCAACTCGGTGTACTTCCCCGAGCGCGTCGTGCCGATGCTCCCGGAGGAATTGTCCAACGGCCTGTGCTCGCTCAACCCGCATGTCGATCGTCTGGCCATGGTCTGCGAAATGACCATGTCCAAGAGCGGCCAGATGGTCGACTACAAGTTCTACGAGGCGGTGATCCACTCCCATGCACGCCTGACCTACAACAAGGTCAGCCTGATGCTGGAAGACCCCAAGAGCAGCGAGGGCAAGTCCCTGCGCAGCGAGTACAAGGAAGTCCTGCCGCACCTCAATCAGCTCTATGCCCTGTATCAGGTGCTGGTCGCCGCTCGTCACGAGCGTGGTGCCATCGACTTCGAAACGCAGGAGACGCGTATCGTCTTCGGCACCGACCGCAAGATCGACGAGATCCGCCCGACCCAGCGCAACGATGCGCACAAGCTGATCGAGGAGTGCATGCTGGCCGCCAACGTGGCCACCGCGCGCTTCATGCAGGATCACGAGATTCCGTCGCTGTATCGCGTGCACGATGGCCCGCCGCCGGAGCGCCTGGAGAAGCTCAAGGCCTTCCTCGGTGAACTGGGGCTGTCGCTGCAGCGTGGCAAGTCCAAGGATGGTCCGTCACCCAAGGACTATCAGCGCCTGCTGGAAAGCATCCGCGAGCGCCCGGACTATCACCTGATCCAGACCGTGATGCTGCGTTCGCTGAGCCAGGCGGTGTACAGCGCGCAGAACGAAGGGCACTTCGGTCTCAATTACGAGGCTTATACCCACTTCACCTCGCCGATCCGTCGCTATCCCGACCTGCTGGTGCACCGCGCCATTCGCAGCGTGGTGCGTTCCAAACGCGACACCACGCATGTGGAGCGTGCCGGCGCGGCAGTCATGCCCAAGGCGCGTATCTATCCGTACGACGAAGCGACCCTGGAAAAGCTCGGCGAGCAGTGCTCGATGACCGAACGCCGTGCCGACGAAGCGACCCGCGACGTGGTCAACTGGCTCAAGTGCGAGTTCATGCAGGATCGTGTCGGCGAGACTTTCGCGGGCGTGATCACTGCCGTGACCGGTTTCGGCATCTTCGTCGAGCTGCGCGACATCTACGTCGAGGGTCTGGTGCACGTGACCGCGTTGCCGGCCGACTATTACCACTTCGACCCGGTTCACCATCGCCTGTCCGGTGAGCGCAGCGGCCGCAGCTTCCGTCTCGGCGACAGCGTCGAGGTCAAGGTCATGCGCGTCGATCTGGACGAGCGCAAGATCGACTTCGAGCTGAGCCAGGACAAGGCCGGCAAGGGTGATGACGCGCGTCGCGGCGGCAAGCCCAATGGCATGGGCAATACCGACGTGCAGAAAAGCCGGGACGTGAAGAAGGCGCTGTTGGCTGGCGCCAAGGCCGGCAGGGGTGCCAGTGGCAAGGGGGCTGCCGGCAAGTCGGCGAGCAAGCCGGCCGGCGGTTCGCGCAAAGGCTCCGGGCGTGGCGACAGTGCCCCGCCACCTGCCGGTAAGTCGCGCAAGCCTAAGGCCAAGTCATGAGTGATCTGGAAAAGATCTACGGCGTACATGCCGTAGAAGCCATGCTGCGTCATCACCCCAAGCGGGTGAAGCAGGTCTGGCTGGCCGATGGTCGCAGTGATCCTCGGGTGCAGCCCTTGCTGGAGCTGGCTGCGCAGTCCCGCGTAAAAGTGGGTCAGTGCGAGCGCCGTGAGATGGATGCCTGGGTCGAGGGCGTGCACCAGGGTGTGGTTGCCGATGTCAGCCCCAGTCAGGTCTGGGGCGAGGCGATGCTCGAGGAGTTGCTCGATCGCTGCGAAGGCCCGCCTTTGCTGCTGGTGCTCGATGGCGTGACCGACCCGCACAACCTGGGGGCCTGCCTGCGTACGGCTGATGCTGCCGGTGCGCTGGCGGTGATCGTGCCCAAGGACAAATCGGCAACCCTCAACGCCACGGTGCGCAAGGTGGCCTGCGGCGCTGCCGAGGTGATTCCGTTGGTGGCGGTGACCAACCTGGCGCGCAGCCTGGAGAAGTTGCAGCAGCGCGGCCTGTGGGTGGTCGGTACGGCCGGCGAGGCCGAGCTGGAGGTCTATCAGCAGGACATGACCGGGCCGACGGTGCTGGTCATGGGGGCCGAGGGCAAGGGCATGCGCCGCTTGACCCGCGAGCATTGCGATTACCTGGTCAAGCTGCCCATGGGCGGCAGTGTCAGCAGTCTCAACGTCTCGGTTGCCACCGGCGTCTGCCTGTTCGAGGCCGTGCGTCAGCGTCAGGCCAAGCGCAAGGGCTGACTGCTCAAATAATCGCCAGTTCATCTTGCGCGCGGCAGGGGGCTTCTCTAGAATGGCGCCCCTTGCCGTGACGGCAGGCCTTTTCGCGCCTACCGCCTGGCAAGCTCATCACGAGAAAACCCACTCCTTGCCTGACCACCTTAGTTGGCAGGCTACAACCCGGA
>CAMPIF010000357.1 GCA_946886245.1 Ectopseudomonas composti
GCGCTGCTCGAAGCGCGCGACATCCTGCTGCTCGACGAGTGGGCCGCCGATCAGGATCCGCTGTTCCGTCAGGTGTTCTATCGCGAGCTGCTGCCGCAGCTGAAGGCCGCAGGCAAGACCGTATTCGCCATCAGTCACGACGATCACTACTTCGACCAGGCCGACCGCCTGCTGAAGATGGATGGCGGGCGGCTCCACGAACTGCAAGGCGAGCAGCGCGCCCGGGCCAGCCGCAACGCCCTGCTGGAGATCGGTGGCCGCGCCCATTCCTGAGCACTGGCTACCCTCACTGCGCCCGCATCATGCGGGCGCAGTCGTTTTAGCGAAGTGATTTCACATTCCGCACAGCATTGCTCTAAACATTCCTTCCTCTCGTTCGTCAGTGTTAATGAGAATGTTTTCCAGTCATTCCGGCTGGCGAACCACCCATTCAGCACGCAGATATCGGGAGGATTTATGGGGCTCGTTCATGACTATATCGGGGTTGGCTTCGGGCCCTCGAACCTGGCACTGGCCATCGCCACCGAAGAGTTCGCCCAGCGCAGTGGGCGAGAGCCCAGCGTCTGCTTCATCGAGCGCAAGCCTTCATTCAGCTGGCATGAAGGCATGCTGATCGACGGCTCGAGCATGCAGATCTCCTTCCTCAAGGATCTTGCCACGCTGCGCAATCCGGCCAGCCGCTTCACCTTCATCAGCTACCTCAAGGCATGCGGGCGCCTGGAGGACTTCATCAACCTGAAGACCTTCTACCCCAGCCGTGAGGAGTTCAACGACTACCTCGGCTGGGCCGCCGATGCGTTCGCCGGGCAGGTGCATTACGGCGAGGAGGTGACCAGTATCGAGCCGTTCTACAGCGCCGGTGTCTGTGCCGGTGTCGAGGTGGTCGCGCGCGGCAGCGACGGGCAGAGCACGCGGCGCCGCGCGCGCAACCTGGTGCTGGGTATCGGTGGCGTGGCGCAGATTCCGGCGGCCTTCGCCGGCATGACTGACCCGCGCATCGTGCATTCCTCGCGCTACCTGGGCGCGCTCGATGCCCTGCTGGGCGATGGCAGTCGCCCGCGACGTATCGCCGTCATCGGTGGCGGGCAGAGCGCTGCGGAAATTTTCCATGACCTGGCGTGCCGCTTCCCGCAGATCGAGGCCAGCCTGCTGGTGCGCGGCGGCAGCCTCAAGCCGTCTGACGACAGCCCGTTCGTCAACGAGATCTTCAATGCCGACTTCACCGATCGCATCTTCGCCCACAGCCCCGTGCAGCGCGCGCAGATGCTCGACGAGTACCGCAACACCAACTATTCGGTGGTCGACCTGGAGCTGATCGAGAAGATCTACCACCTGTTCTACCAGCAGAAGGTTCGTGGTCAGCACCCTCACCGCTTGCTCACTCACCGTGAAGTCACGGCCGTTGCTGCCGACGACAACGCTGTGGAGCTGAGCCTGCGCAACAGCCTGGGCGGCGACCAGCACAGCGAGCGTTTCGATGCGGTGATCCTCGCCACCGGCTATCGCCGCGACTATCACCGCACCCTGCTGGCGGGTTTCGCCGACTACATCGAAGGCGATGCGGTCGACCGCCAGTACCGCCTGCCGCTGCGGGCCGACTGTCAGGCGCAGATATTCCTGCAAGGCGGTTGCGAGGGCAGTCATGGCCTCAGCGACACCCTGCTGTCGGTGCTGGCCATGCGCTCCGAGGAGTTGGTCGGCTCGATGTTCGTCGAGTCCGCCGGCACGCAGGTGCGCGATTCGCTGCGTCTGGCCGCAGGGTCGCTCAGCTAGTCGGCTGACGCAGTTTTTTCCTTCTTCCGCGAGCGGTTCGGCAGTCACTGCCGGGCCGTACGCAGGCACGAGTTTTCACGGGTGACGAGATGAGATCGATGGTGGATCAGGCGCAGCATTTTGCCGATATTCTGGATTATCACGCCGAGCGCGCGCCGGGCCGTGTGGCCATCCGGCATATCGTGGCGGATCAGGGCGAGCCGCTGCTGACGACGTACGCCGAACTGCGTGAGCAGGCGCTGGCGGTCGCCGGCCTGTTGCAGCAGCGCATGGGCTGTCAGGGTGGCGAGCGTTGCGTGCTGATGCTGCCCAGCGGCGCCGATTACGCCGCCGCCTTCTTCGGCTGCCTGTATGCCGGCGTGATCGCGGTGCCGGCCTTTGCGCCGGAGAACAACCGGCAGATGCACATCGAGCGTCTCACCGGCATCCTGCTCGATGCTCAGCCCTCTGTGGTGCTGGCGCCGCGCGAGGTGATCCTGCGTTGCCAGGCGGCGCTGCAGCCGCTGCTCGCGCCCGAGGCGCAGATGATCGCCATCGAGGATGTCGATGCCCGCGACCGCGCCGGCTACCAGCCACGCCTGATCGCCGGCGATGCGCTGGCCTTCCTGCAATACACCTCGGGCTCCACCCGTGCGCCCAAGGGCGTGATGGTCAGTCACGCCAACCTGCTCGCCAACGAGCGCAGCATGAGCCGGGGCTTCAGCGCCGGCCGGGAGGAATCCTGGGTCAGCTGGCTGCCGCTGTATCACGACATGGGCCTGATGGCCGGGCTGCTGCTGCCGATCCTGCATGGCGGCACCCTGACGCTGATGGCGCCGAACTTCTTCCTCGCCCGGCCGGCGCGCTGGTTGCAGGCCATCAGCCAATACGGCGGCACCTTCTCCGGCGGGCCGGATTTCGCCTATCGCCTGTGCACCGAACGCGTGCCGCAGAGCAGCCTGGAAACGCTCGATCTGAGCCGCTGGCGCCTGGCGTTTTCCGGCTCCGAGCCGATCCGCCTGGACACCCTGCAGGCCTTCAGTCAGCGCTTCGCGGCAGCGGGGTTCCGCGCCCAGGCGCTGGCGCCGAGTTACGGCCTGGCCGAAGCGACGCTGTACGTCTGCGTCGATGCTGCCGAGCGTGAACCGCAGGTGGAAGCGTTCGCCGGCACGACAGCGGGCCAGGCGCACAGCCGCCTGCCGGCCTGTGGCTGGAGCGATGCCGAGCACCCGCTGCGCATCGTCGAGCCGCAGACGCTGGAGGTGCTGGGGGACGATCAGGTCGGCGAAATCTGGGTCGCCGGGCCGAGCATCGCCCAGGGTTACTGGCGCAACCCTGAAGCGACCGCCGAGGCCTTCGTCGAACGTGATGGTCAGCGCTGGCTGCGTACCGGCGACCTGGGCGTGGTGCGCGAGCGTCAGCTGTTCATCGCCGGGCGCCTGAAGGACCTGATCATTCTCAATGGCCAGAACCATTACCCGCAGGACATCGAGCAGGCCCTGGAGCAGGACATCGAGCTGCTGCGCCAGGGGCGTATCGCCGCGTTCGCCGTCACCGACGAGCAGGGGCTGGAGGGTGTCGGCCTGGCGCTGGAGATCAGCCGCAACGTGCGCAAGCTGATCAGCGCCGAGATGATCTGCCAGCGTATCGCCGATGGCATGGGCGAGCGTTTCCAGCTGGCGCCACAGCTGATCCTGCTGCTCGAGCCGGGCACCTTGCCACGCACCACCAGCGGCAAGCTGCAGCGCTCGGCCTGCCGCAGCGGTTGGCAGAACGGCAGCCTGGCGACCTTCGCGCAGTGGTACAAGGGGCGTCTGCAAGGGGCCGATGCGGCCAGTCCGGCGCCGCAAGCCGGCGCCGTGCTGCCGCAGGTGCTGCAGGCCTGGCAGGAGGTGCTGGGCTGCACGGACCTGGAGCCGGGCGATCACTTCTTCGCGCGCGGCGGGGATTCGGTGGGCGTGATGCAGGTGCTGGCGCGTCTCAACGCCGAGCTGGGGCTGGAGTTGCAGGCCGACAGCCTGTTCGAGCGGCCGCGCCTGGGGGCATTCAGTGCCTGGGTCGCGGCGCAGCCGCGTACGACGCGGCAGATGCCGGCACTGCTGGGCGAGGCGCGTGACGCACAGTGCGTGCAATCCTATGCGCAGCAGCGCCTGTGGTTTCTCGAGCGCTTGCAGGGTGACGCCAGCGCCTACCGACTGGGCGGTGAACTGCGCTTTCAGGGCCGGCTCGACGAGACGGCACTGCAGCGCAGCTTCGATGACCTGGTCAGTCGCCACGAGAGCCTGCGCACGCGTTTCGTCGCTGGCGAAGAGGATGGCGTACCGCTGCAGTGCATCGATCCGCCCTTTACCGTCGACCTGACACGTTTCGACCTGCGTGGCGAGGTAGATAGCGAAGCAGCACTGGCGCGCCTGCGCGATGAGCGAATGAACCTGCCGCTGGATCTGCAGCAAGGCCCCTTGTGGCACCTCGCCCTGGTGCGGATGGGGGAGGACGATCAGCGCCTGCTGTTGGTGATGCACCACATCATCTGCGACGGCTGGTCGATCCAGGTGCTGATCCGTGAGTTCGCCCAGCTCTACGCCGCCCATGTCCTCGGCCAGCCGGCGAGCCTGCCGGCACTGCCGGTGCAGTACGCCGACTACGCCATCTGGCAGCGGCGCTGGCTGCAGGCGGGCGAGGGCGAGCGTCAGCTGACTTATTGGAAGCAGCAGCTGGGCGATGAGCAGCCGTTGCTGCAACTGCCTGCCGACCATCCGCGCCCGGCTCGGCAAAGCCATCGCGGCGCGCGCCACGCCATTCGTCTCGATGAGGCGCTGAGCCAGCGTCTGCGCGCCCATGCCGCGGACCAGGGCATCACCCTGTTCATGCTGCTGCTGGCCGCCTTCAAGGTGCAGCTGCAGCGCTACAGCGGTCAGCGCGACATCCGCGTTGGCGTGCCCAGTGCCGGGCGCGTGTGCCGGGAAACCGAGGCGCTGATCGGCTTCTTCGTCAACACCCAGGTGCTGCGCAGCGAGTTCGGCGGCGAGCACCGCTTTGTCGATGTCGTGGCCCAGGTGCGGGCAGCCGCCCTCGGCGCGCAGGATCACCAGTTGCTGCCCTTCGAGCAACTGGTCGATGCGCTGGCGCCGCAGCGTAGCCTGAGCCACAACCCGCTGTTCCAGGTGAAGTTCACCCAGCAGTTCGCCCTGGCCCAGGACCTGGCCCTGCCCGAGGTGACCCTCAGCGCGCGCCAGCTGGACGAGCAGGCCGCGCACTTCGATCTGGGGCTGGACATCACCGACCTGCCCGAAGGCATCGAGGCCGCCTTCACCTATGCGCAGGATCTGTTCGAAGCGCCGCGCATCGCCGCCTTCGCCGCCGATTTCGAACATCTGCTGGAGCATCTGCTGGAGCAACTGC
>CAMPIF010000358.1 GCA_946886245.1 Ectopseudomonas composti
AGCTGGGTCCCCGCCTTCGCGGGGATGACGGATCGCGGCACACGCGGTTCGCATCGCATCCAATTCCCCCCTACAATCGCGGCCTTGAGCAGTAACGAGGCCGCATTGGCGTTATGAAACCCTGGATACTCGGCCTGACTGGCGGCATTGGCAGCGGCAAGAGCGCGGTGGCGCAAGGCTTTATCGAGCGTGGCGTGCACGTGGTGGACGCCGATCATGCGGCGCGCTGGGTGGTCGAACCTGGACGCCTGGCGCTGAGCAGGATCGTCGAACATTTCGGCGCGGGCGTGCTGCAAGCCAATGGCGAGCTGGACCGCGCCGCGCTGCGCAAGCTGATATTTGCCGCCCCCGAGCAGCGTCGCTGGCTGGAAGGCCTGCTGCACCCGCTGATCGGCCAGGAGATCGTTCAGGTGCTGGCGCGCGCAGAATCGCCCTATGCCATTCTGGTGTCGCCACTGCTGGTCGAGTCCGGCCAGCGGCAGATGACCCAACGCATATTGGTCGTCGACACCCCTGCCGAGCTGCAGGTGCAGCGCACCATCGCGCGCGACCAGAGTTCCGAAGAACAGGTTCGCGCCATCATGCAGGCCCAGGCCAGCCGCGAAGAGCGCCTGCGTCATGCCCACGACGTGCTGATCAATGATCGTGATAGGGCCTGGCTGGACGCGGAGGTCGAGCGCCTGCACAACTTCTATCTGACCCTGCGTGGAGGCCAGCCATGACCATTACCGTTCAATGCCCAACCTGTAGCGCCCCCGTCGAGTGGAAAACCGAAAACACCTACCGCCCCTTCTGCTGCGAGCGCTGCAAGCTGATCGATCTGGGCGCCTGGGCCGCCGAAGAGCATGCGATTCCCGGCAATGACCTGGAAGACGAGATATTCAGCGGCGAGCTGCCGACAAGGCCGCATTGACGAGCAATCGCGGCTGAAGCCGCTCCTACGGTGGCGCCCAAGGAAGACCATCAGCATCGTGCGCGCAGGCGGTGCGCACGGCGCACCCTACGGTGCTCAGGGGCGCATGAAGGCGTAATCGCGGTCATCGTCGAGGTTGTCGGCGAGAAACTGCAGTTCGCCGGCCAGTTCCTGAGCGTCGCGCAGCGCCTTGTTCTGCTGCACGATTTCCGCCAGCAGCGCACGCAACACCATCAGGCGCTCGAAACCCTGGGCTTCGGCGTCGCGCAAATCATCGTGCAGGGCGCTTCTGGCCCAGCTGTGAATACTCATGTTCAAGTCCCTCGGCGGCGTTTTTCACAGCATGGCGGCAGGCCCGCTCCGAGCCTTGATCAGGATCAATCCCGGCAGCGCCATTCAATCGGCCAATACAGCGCCATTCACTCGCCGTGATCCCCCTCCTTCCAGGGCGCCTGCAGATAGCGGCTGCGATTGAAGGTTTCCAGCCAGTCCGGGTAGAACACCACGAGCGCGGTGACGATGGTGCCGTTGATAAAGGCTTCAGGGAACGCCACCAGCCACAGGTAGCCGGCAAAGTCGTCCAGCCAGGGCGGCATGGGGAACAACCCGTCCATCCACAACAGGGCAAGGCCGCCGAGCAGCGTCATCAGCGTGGCCAGCGCCGCCGGGAAGAAACCGCAGAAGAAGATGTAGACGAACAGGTTACGCGGCTGCGCGCGCTCGACACGGATTGCGCACGCCTCGGTGACCAGCACCGGAATCAGCACCAGCAGCACGCCGTTGACGCCGAGCGAGGCCAGATCCATGCGCCCGATAGCCAGCAGGCCAAGCTGCGCCGCCAGGCCCGCCAGCACGGCAAGTGGCCAGTCGAGCAGCAGGGTTACCGCCGTCATGCCGATGAAGTGGTAGGACAGCCCGGAGTCGAAATCGCGGCGCACCAGCCATAGCAGAAACAGCGCGAGCATGGTGCCGAACAGCAGATGCTGGCGGCGCAGGTCACTGAACAGTTCGACCCAGGGCGCCCGTGCTATCGCCCAGAGCAGCACCAGCCCATAGACCAGCCAGCCGCCCAGCAAGGTGGAGAACGCCAGTAGGTTGGAAGCGATCATGCGCGCACACCCTCTCCCTCATTCATCGCCGTGCCAGAGAGTCTACACCGGCACTCGTAGCGCCTGGGCAATCTGCTGAGAACTGGCAAGATGCGTATTCATCCCCACGCAGGCAAGGATCCTGGCGCTCGGAGTGACAAGCTGCACGGAAGTGACGCAGCTGTTTACCCCAGCCACAGTCAAGCGAATACATTGAGCCCTACCAGGCTGTTGAAAAACTACCTGCGTTGGCAATACTGCGTTAAAAACGGCCTCAAAATGCTCATTTACAGCACGTAAACTGCGCTTTTTCGGCCATTTTTGCCTTGTCTTGCCTGCCTCGCCTACGTTTTTCAACGGCCTGCTACTGGCCTGGATCCAAATCTCCAGGATGGCTCAGGGATGGCCTGAAATAGTCGTCATTTCCGCGCAGACGGGAATCCAGGTGCTCGGCATGACGGCCAGCGCTGGATGATTCCCCTTCAGGCCAGCGCAAGCGCTGTCCCGCATGCGCTGGAATGACGCTTGTCTTGATACTGACGCTCATGTTCGGAGCCTTCACCAACGATTGTCCAGCTCGCCGCGCGGTAAGCGCTGGCAAGCCAGCCTGCGCTACGGCTAAGCTTCGGACATGGACGATTCCGATTATCTGCGCTTGCTGACGCACCAGGCCGAACAGGCCAATGCCTTTCTCTCCAACGCGAAAAAATGGGAGCGCGAGCGCTGGGTTTGCCAGCGCCTGCTGCAAGCACTGAACGTGCGTCACCACAGCGATGACTTCACGCCCAGCGGCCAGGAGCCGCCGGACGTGCTGTTTCGCGAGGCCAATTTCGAAGTGTTTTTCGTGCTCGATGAAGGCCGGCGCCTGAATGACGAGTGGCGCGCCGAACTGGAACGGCGCCGCAGCGCCTTTTCCCTGAGCCAACTGGTGCGCCGCGAAGCACGCCCCAAGCGCATTCCGGCCAGCGAAATGCAGGCGCGGCTGGCGCCGACCCTGCGCAAGAAGGCGCATAACTACCGCGAGCGCGGCATCGATCTCGGCGAACTCGACCTGGTCGCCTTCGTCAGCCTCAAGCGCGCCGTGCTCGACTGCAACAGCCACTTCCCGCCCCCCACCGAATACCTGCGCCAGGGCTGGCGCTCGCTGTCGCTGGTCGGTCCGCGCTTCGCCCGTGTGCTGTTCGCTCACCCGGACGCGCCGGTTTTTCTGCGGCAGAACCTCGGACGCAGCCTGCTGTTCGACATCGGTATCGGCCTGTGAGCCCCTTGCAGGAGTTGTTGGCCGATGTACCGCAGGTCGGCCAGGTGCGCTGGATAGGCGTACGCCCCAGGGCGCGTGAGGCGATGCTCGAAGTCGAAGCCGTGGAAGCGCGGCGTGAAGCCGGGCTGACCGGCGATCACAGCCGCCCCGGGCCACGCAATGCGCGGCAGGTCACGCTGATCCAGTGGGAGCATCTGGCCGTCGTCGCTGCCCTGCTCGGTCGCGATGCGCCCATGCCGCCGAGCGAGCTGCGCCGTAATATCGCGGTCGCCGGCATCAATCTTTTCAGTCTCAAGGGCCGGCGTTTTCGCATTGGCCAGGCGCTGCTGGAAACCACCGGCTGGTGCCAACCCTGTGCCCGCCTGGAGGAACGCCTTGGTCGCGGCACCTTCCAGGCCATGCGTGGCCATGGCGGTATTACCGCTCGCGTGATCGAGGGCGGCATCATCCGCCTGGAGGACGCCGTAAGCGTTGAAATCCTTGACCCATTATCTGACCCGCAGGACAACGACGCTCGCCAAGGCTGGCGGGCACGCCTAGAATAGGCGCATTCAAGCAGAGGCCCACCCATGACCAGTCGCCTGAGCCCCGAAGACCAGCAGAAAGTCGACCACTACCTGAGCGCACCGCAGCATCAGGTCGAACGTCAGCCGTTTCGCGTCTGGCGCCTGCTGGCGGTGGTCATGGTCGTGACCATTGGCCTGGGCCTGCTGAGCCGCCTTCTGAGTCGACTGGTGCTATGAGCTGCCTTGCGCTCGCCCTCTCGGACTCACACCGCATTTTTCAAAGCCTTGTGAGCAATATCCATGTCCCATCGCATCGTGATTGTCGGCGGAGGCGCCGGCGGTTTGGAGCTGGCCACCCGTCTGGGTAGAAAACTGGGCAAGAGTGGCGCCGCCCGAATCATTCTGGTCGACGCCAACCTCACCCATATCTGGAAGCCCCTGCTGCACGAAGTGGCCGCCGGCTCGCTGAACTCCTCGGAAGACGAGCTGAACTACGTGGCCCAGGCCAAGTGGAATCATTTCGAGTTCCAGCTCGGGCGCATGTCCGATCTCGACCGTGCCGGCAAGAGCATCACCCTGGCACCGACGCTGGATGACGACGGCCAACTGCTGATGCCTGAGCGTCGCATCACCTACGATAGCCTGGTCATCGCCGTTGGCAGCACCACCAATGACTTCGGCACACCAGGCGCCGCCGAGCACTGCATTTTCCTCGACACCCGCGCGCAGGCTGAGCGCTTCCATCGCCGCATGCTCAGCCACTATCTGCGCGCGCACGCCAACGAGGGCGAAGACGGCTCGAAGATCGACATTGCCATAGTCGGCGCCGGTGCCACCGGGGTCGAGCTGGCAGCAGAACTGCATCACGCCGCCAAGCAGCTGGCCGCCTATGGCCTGAATCGCATTCGCCCCGAAGACATGCGCATCACCCTGATCGAAGCCGGGCCACGCGTATTGCCTGCGCTGCCCGAGCGCATCGCGCGGCCGGTGCATAAGACCCTGGAGAAGCTCGGCGTCACCGTACTGACCGGCGCCGCCGTCAGCGAAGTGACTGCCGATGGCCTGAAAACCGCCGACGGCAACTTCATTCCGGCCAGCCTCAAAGTCTGGGCTGCCGGCATCCGCGCCCCCGGTTTTCTCAAGGACCTCGACGGCCTGGAGAGCAACCGCATCAACCAGCTGCAGGTTCGTCCGACCCTGCAAACGACGCTCGACGACGACGTGTTCGCCTTTGGCGACTGCGCGGCCTGCCCACAGCCGGGCACCGAGGGCCGCAACGTGCCGCCACGCGCCCAGGCGGCGCATCAGCAGGCCTCGCTGCTGGCCAAGTCGATCGCCTACAAGCACCTCGACGAGGGGCTGATC
>CAMPIF010000359.1 GCA_946886245.1 Ectopseudomonas composti
TTGCGGCATACCCGGTGCGCATGGCGCACCCTACGTAAAGATCGGTGCACGCCGTGGGGTGCGCCGCGATGAAAAAGGTGGTGCAGCGATAATGGTCTCAGGCGCGCAAGCGCGACTGCCGTTCGATGCGGCTCTGCAGGCGATACAGATAGCCGAAGCCCTGCTCCCAGTAGCGGTGCCCGGACTTCAGGTTGATATGCCCGACACCGCTCAGAATCATCGCCTCGCTGCCCCAGGCCCGCGCCAGCTCCATGGCGCGCAGGGCGCTGGCCGCTGCGTCGTTGTCGGAACCCACCAGCAGGCTGGGAAAGGGCAGCAGATCACGCGGCATCGGCGCAAAATTCTGCAGCGCCTCGGGGCAGCCCGTCCGCTCGACATCGGCTGGCGCGACCAGCAGCGCACCGCGCACCCGGCGCAGCAACTCCGCCGGTGCCTGCGCGGCCCAATGCGCCACCGTCACGCAACCCAGGCTGTGGGCGATGAGGATCGTCGGACGCGGATCGGCGGTGATCGCCTGGTTCAACGTGGCGACCCAGTCAGCCCGTTGCGGGTTGAGCCAGTCCTCCTGCTCCACTCGCGCACTGTTCGGCAGGCTGCGCTGCCAATGGCTTTGCCAATGTTCTTCGGGTGAGCCCTGCCAACCCGGCAGGATCAGATAACGCATTGCTTCGCTGCCCATGACGGCGCCTCCCTGAATCGATTGGCGTCAGTCTAGGCAGCACGAACCAATTACAAAAAGAATAAGAACTTATTTGCTTATTCCACATAGGAAAGAAATCGCACCACGCTTTATATTTCCAAAAAGCATATAAATGTTCTTAAACAATATTTTTAAGAATATTTAGGTCTCTCTACTATCCGCTCCACGCCAGCGTCGGTACTCCTTACCGCGGCCATGGCGACCTGTTCACAAGGAGCCTGGAAATGACCGCGACGCTGAGAAACCTCGAAGACCAGGATGAAGCCAGCATCCTGCGCGAGATTCAGACCGCCCTGCAGGGCCTGAAATTCGGCTCGGTGGAAATCACCGTGCACAACGGCCAGGTCGTGCAGATCGAGCGCAAGGAAAAGATTCGCCTGCAACAACCGAACACCAGGAACACCTGAAGCAAGCAGCCCGACTGGACCACCGGAGGGCGTGACCATGAAAAGAACCCAGCCATGAACACGCACCGCCCTCGTTGCTGTCGCCCGCGAATGTGCGACTGGCCGCCACGAACCAGAGCCAACATAAAAATCCAGTCAGGAGCTGCACCATGTCCCTTCGTCGTTTTGCCCTGGCCGCGCTGGCCAGCAGTCTGATCGCCGGCCCGGTGGCCGCCGCGCAAACCCTGCTCAACGTGTCCTACGACCCGACCCGTGAGCTGTACACCGAATTCAACGCCGCCTTCAACCAGCACTGGCAGGCCCAGGGCAACGAAGCGCTGACCATCCAGCAATCCCACGGTGGCTCGGGCAAGCAGGCCCGTGCGGTAATCGATGGCCTGCGCGCCGATGTGGTGACTCTGGCCCTGGCCGGCGATATCGACGAGCTGTACAAGCTCGGCAAGCTGATCCCGGAAAACTGGCAGGAGCGTCTGCCGGACGCCAGCACCCCCTACACCTCGACCATCGTGTTCCTGGTGCGCAAGGGCAACCCGAAAGGCCTGAAGGACTGGGATGACCTGGTCAAGCCGGGCGTGGAAGTGATCACCCCGAACCCGAAGACCTCCGGCGGCGCACGCTGGAACTTCCTCGCTGCCTGG
Source organism: Ectopseudomonas composti (assembly GCA_946886245.1). The sequence continues at coordinate 1,746 of CAMPIF010000359.1, forward strand.
GCCTATGCCCAGCAGAAGTACGGCAGCGAAGCCGAGGCCAAGGCCTTCACCGAGAAGCTCTACAAGAACGTCCCGGTGCTCGATACCGGCGCCCGCGGCTCGACCATCACCTTCGTCAACAACGGCATCGGCGACGTGCTGCTGGCCTGGGAGAACGAGGCCTTCCTGGCGCTCAAGGAAGAAGGCGGGGAGAACTTCGAGATCGTCGCGCCGTCGCTGTCGATCCTCGCCGAACCGCCGGTGAGCGTGGTCGATCAGAACGTCGACAAGAAAGGCACCCGCAAAGTCGCCGAGGCCTACCTCAACTACCTGTACAGCGAGGAAGGCCAACGCATCGCCGCCAGGCACTTCTACCGCCCACGCAACCAGGCGGTGGCGGCCGAGTTCGCCAAGCAGTTCCCGCAGCTCAAGCTGGTAACCATCGATGCTGACTTCGATGGCTGGAAAACCGCTCAGCCGAAGTTCTTCAACGATGGCGGCGTCTTCGACCAGATCTACCAGGCCCAGTGATCCGTAGGGTGGATCACGCTGCACCGATCCACCATCGCCCCCTGCGAGCGCCGCTGGTGGAAGTGAAAAGCGACTTCCACCCTACACACCAGGCTGCGCGCACCCTACTCCGCACAGGTTCATTCCATGTCCCACCGCACATCCCCCGTCATACCCGGCTTCGGGCTGACGCTGGGTTACACCCTGGTGTACCTCAGTCTGTTGGTGCTGATTCCCCTGGGTGCCATGTTCGTCCACGCTGCCCAGCTCACCTGGGATCAGTTCTGGGCAATCATTTCCTCAGCGCGCGTGCTGGCCGCCCTGAAACTGAGCGTCGGCACCGCCTTTCTCGCGGCCATCATCAACGGCGTGATCGGTACCCTGCTGGCCTGGGTGCTGGTGCGCTACACCTTCCCCGGTCGCAAGATCATCGAGGCGATGATCGACCTGCCGTTCGCCCTGCCCACGGCCGTTGCCGGTATCGCCCTGACCGCGCTCTATGCGCCCAACGGTTTGATCGGCCAGTTCGCCACGGCCCTGGGCTTCAAGATCGCCTATGCGCCGCTGGGTATCACCCTGGCGCTGACCTTCGTCACCCTGCCCTTCGTCGTGCGCACCCTGCAGCCGGTGCTGGCCGACATCCCGCGCGAGGTCGAGGAAGCCGCCGCCTGCCTCGGTGCCAAGCCGCTGCAGGTGGCACGCCATGTACTGCTGCCGGCGCTGCTGCCGGCATGGCTGACCGGCTTCGCCCTGGCCTTCGCCCGTGGCGTGGGCGAATACGGTTCGGTGATCTTCATCGCCGGCAACATGCCGATGAAGACCGAGATCCTGCCGCTGCTGATCATGGTGCAGCTGGACCAGTACAACTATGCCGGCGCCACCGCCATCGGCGTGCTGATGCTGGTGGTGTCGTTCATCCTGCTGCTGCTGATCAACCTGCTGCAGCGCCGCATCAGCCATTCTTGAGGAGCCAGGCATGTCATCTGCAACCCTGACGGCCAGCGCCGTCAACAATGCCGCGCGCCGCGGTAACGCCCTGGGCCGCCGCCTGCTGATCATTTCGGCCTGGCTGGTGTTCGCCTTCTTTCTGCTGCTGCCCTTGTTCGTGGTGGCAAGCGAGGCGCTCAAACAGAGCGTCGGCGTGTTCGTCGCCTCGATCCTCGAACCCGACGCCATCAGCGCACTGAAACTGACCCTGCTCGCCGTGGGCATCGCAGTGCCGCTCAACCTGGTGTTCGGCGTGGCCGCCGCCTGGTGCGTGAGCAAGTACCAGTTTCGCGGCAAGAGCGTGCTGGTGACCCTGATCGACCTGCCGTTCTCGGTATCGCCGGTCATCGCCGGCCTGATCTATGTGCTGCTGTTCGGCGCCCAGGGCTTCTTCGGCCCCTGGTTGCGCGAGCACGACATCCAGATCATCTTCGCCCTGCCCGGCATCGTCCTCGCCACCGTGTTCGTCACCCTGCCCTTCGTCGCCCGCGAGCTGATCCCGCTGATGCAGGAGCAGGGCACACAGGAGGAAGAGGCCGCGCGCCTGCTCGGTGCCAACGGCTGGCAGATGTTCTGGCACGTGACGCTGCCCAATATCAAATGGGGCCTGATCTACGGCGTGGTGCTGTGCACCGCCCGGGCGATGGGCGAGTTCGGCGCGGTATCGGTGGTCTCCGGGCACATCCGCGGCTACACCAACACGCTGCCGCTGCATGTCGAGATTCTCTATAACGAATACAATCACGTCGCCGCCTTCAGCGTTGCCAGCCTGCTGCTGCTTCTGGCGCTGTTCATCCTGCTGCTCAAGCAGTGGAGCGAATCCCGTATCAACCGCCGCAAAGCCAGTGCTGGCGAGGAATAAACATGAGTATCGAAATCCGTAACGTCAGCAAGAACTTCAATGCGTTCAAAGCGCTGAACGAGATCAATCTGAACATCCAGAGCGGCGAACTGGTCGCCCTGCTCGGCCCGTCCGGCTGCGGCAAGACCACCCTGCTGCGCATCATCGCCGGCCTGGAAACCCCGGACAGCGGCACCATCGAGTTCCACGGCGAGGACGTCTCCAACCACGACGTGCGTGATCGCAACGTCGGCTTCGTGTTCCAGCACTACGCGCTGTTCCGCCACATGACGGTGTTCGACAACGTCGCCTTCGGCCTGCGCATGAAGCCCAAGCGCGAGCGCCCGAGCGAAGCGGTGATCCAGCAGAAGGTGCACGAGCTGCTCGACCTGGTGCAGCTCGACTGGCTCGGCGATCGCTACCCGGAGCAGCTCTCCGGCGGTCAGCGCCAGCGTATCGCCCTGGCCCGCGCCCTGGCAGTGGAGCCGAAAGTGCTGCTGCTCGACGAACCCTTCGGCGCGCTGGACGCCAAGGTGCGCAAGGAGCTGCGCCGCTGGCTGGCGCGCCTGCACGAGGACGTGCACCTGACCAGCGTATTCGTCACCCACGATCAGGAAGAAGCCATGGAAGTGGCCGACCGCATCGTGGTGATGAACAAGGGCGTGATCGAGCAGATCGGCACGCCGGCCGAAGTCTACGAGTATCCGGCCAGCGATTTCGTCTACCACTTCCTCGGCGACGCCAACCGCCTCTACGTCGGCAATGATCACCACGTGCTGTTCCGCCCACACGAGGTCGACCTGTCCAGCGAACCGAGCCCGGAGCACAAGGCCGGCGAGGTGCGTGACATCCGCCTGCTCGGCGCGATCACCCGCATCACCCTCAAGGTCGAAGGCCAGGACGAGCTGATCGAGGCCGAAGTGGCCAAGGATCACGTCAGCCTGGACAACCTCGCCCGCGGCACCACCCTGTACTTCAAACCCAAGGGCGGCAAGCCGGTCAGCGCCCAGGTGTAGCACTTCCTGGGCTGGGCCGGGCGATAGTACGTAGGGTGAGCGC
>CAMPIF010000360.1 GCA_946886245.1 Ectopseudomonas composti
GCCGTATGCTGCCATTCTTGTCGTACTTGACGACGATGGCCATCAGGTCGTCCTTGGTGCGGATGCTGCCTTCGCTGCGCACCAGCAGCACCTCGTCGCCTTCTCCAAGCCGGCCAGCGCCATCGTTGCGGTTGTTGGCCTCTATGGACGCCTTGATCTTCGCGGCGGACAGGCCAAGCGCGGACATTTTCACCGGGTCAAGGACCACCTCGAAACTGTGGACCTTTCCGCCCAGCGCGTTCACATCGGCGACGCCGGGGACCGAGCGCAGCGCGGGCCGGATCACCCAATCGAGCAGACTACGCCGCTCTTCCAGCGTCATGTTGGGGGCCTCGATGGTGAACATGAACATCTCGCCCAGCGGCGTCGTCACGGGGGCCATGCCGCCGGTGATGCCAGGCGGCAGGTCGGCGCTGATGTTGGCCAAGCGTTCGGACACTTGCTGGCGGGCCCAGTAGATGTCAGTCCCGTCCTCGAAATCGACGGTCACATCGACCAGGCCGTACTTGGTGACGGAGCGCAAGATGCGCTGTTTGGGGATGCCCAGCATCTCCACTTCGATCGGTATGGCCACGCGGCTTTCGATCTCTCCCGGCGTCATGCCGGGCGCTTTCATGATGATCTTCACCTGCGTGCTGGACACGTCGGGAAAGGCGTCGATGGGCAGGTTCTTGAAGGCGAACCAGCCCGCTCCAGCCAGGAGGGCCCCTGCCAGCAGCACGAAAAGCCGCTGTGCAAGGGCAAATTGAACGAGGCGTGTCAGCATCTCAGTTGCTCCCGCCCTTGCCTTGCCACGCCGCCTTGAGCGCGATCACGGACGCGGTAGCGATCTCCTGGCCAACCTGCAGCCCACCCGTCACGCGCATCGTCTGCCCGGCGCTGGCCAGCACGGTGACTGGCGTTGCCACGAAGCCCTTGTCCGTGCGCACGAAAACATAGGCCTTGTCTCCCTGGCGCACTACCGACTGCAGGGGAACTGACCAGCCTTCGCCAGCGCCAGCGAACGGTACCTGCACCTGCACGATCTCCCCGGGCCGAAGCTGCTCAGATCCCTTGGTGATCGCCGCCTTCAGGGTCAGTACCTGGTTGTCGCTGACCATAGGGCTCACGCTGAGCGCCTCGCCTTGCACTCCGGTTCGCCCCATCACAGTGATCGGGGCGCCCTTCACCGTTGTCACCTGGGCATTGCGGGCCGATGGAATCTGGATTTCCAACCCCAGCTTGCTGGTATTGGCGATGCGCAAAAGCATGTCCGCTTGCTGTACGCGCTGGCCAGGCTTGACGGACACGTCTCCCACCAGACCCGCAGCCTTGGCGCGAACGGTAATGGTCGACTCGACGTTGCCCCCTTCAGCAATGCTGCGGATCCGCCCGCTGTCCAGGCCCGCCAGCCGAAGCGCTGCCTCGGCCTGGCGCTTGCGCGCTGCGTCCTGTGCTGCGGTGGCTTCTGCCTCCTGCACACGCCTCTCGGGAATGATGCCTTCCGAGAAGAGCTGGCGCTCGCGCTGCAAGGCCTTTTGCGACAGCCGGCTGCTCGAATTGACCTCCATCAGCTTGAGTTGCAACTCGCCGAGCTCAGGGCTGATCAGGCGCATCAGCGGCTGTCCGGCCTTGACGGCATCGTTCTCGGCGACCAGCAACTGGTCGACCACGCCGGCCAGGGGGGCGCTGACTACCTGTTCCTGGCCTGGTGCCAGAACCACACGGGCGGAATAGGCCTGCCCCGACGAGTCGCCGGACTTTTCGAGGCGTTGCACTTGCACGCCCAGGGACTGCATCTGGGCGGCGCTGACGGGAAACTCGTCAGCCGCGAGGGCCGCCAGCGGCGCAGCGATCAGACAAGGGAAGACGAAAACGGCCAGGCGGCCAAGCGCCAGCCGGGAAAAACGGTACAGCATCGGAAAACTCCACAAACGACCACAGCCTTGGAACCAGGCGCGCGGTCAGGAAAAGCAAAAGAAAGGGCTTTTCAGGTGTGGAGCGGGGGCGCACGACCCCCTGGAGGCAGACTTCGGAAGGATGGGTAGATCGGCGCGACGTAGGTCGGCCAAACGTCCGGTTCCCGCACCTGACCGGAGTCGAAGACCTCGGCGAAGGCAAAGAACAGAGCGACCGGTTCGCTGGCGGTGCTCAGTTGGCCGGAAGCGGCCTGCAACTGCACGGCCATGGTGGCGTGAGCGAAGAGCGCCAGGTTGTCGCCATCGTCCACATGCAGCGCCTCGGCGCCGGCGCCATCCTGCATCGCACCGATCCAGGAACCGTCGATTCCTGAGTCGTGATGGTGCTGGTGCAGGGGCGAGGCAATCTGGTCCCAGGCCAGAACCAGCACCAGGAGCCACTTGGCAATCCACAATGCGCGCGCCAGCGAGACCGGGGACCGGCTCTTCTGGAGGGGGATTTGGCGCAGAGGGGTAGACATAAGGAGCCGTGTTTAGCAGCGGCAACCATTGTGCCCCAGCTGGTGAATTTTCGATCCTGCTTGCAGGACAAATATGTGGGGCCTGGACGCCTGCAGCACCTGCTCCCGCGTCTCGCCCGGCCACGCCATCGGAAAAACGCGCTGGCAGTTGGCATCACCACCCACTGATTTGCGCCCCTTCCCTCGCTTGCACGGGCGGCTACTGCGGCCAGCGCTGGTGCTCGTCATCAATGACATATGCATGAGAGTGTTTTCGCCCTCCGGTTTGCCCCGCCCCGGCAAGGTGCGGATGGTCTGGCGGCAGGTCATCGTGTGCATGCGACAGCTCAGAGGGCTCCCGGTCGGGCCATAGCCAGGCAGAAACGGCGATGGCGGCCACCGCGACGATCCCCAGCGATGCAAAGCTTGCGTCCACACCAAATCGGGCGCCCACCCATCCCGCCAGCGGGTAGGTGATGAGCCAGCAGGCGTGCGAGAGCGCAAACTGGGCGGCAAACAGCGCAGGCCGGTCTTCTTCGCTTGACGAGCGGCGCAACAGGCGCCCCGAGGGAGTCTGGGCCAGGGAGTAGCCCAGGCCCATCACAAACCACAGAGGCAGCAACACCTCGTACCGGTTCGCAAGCGCCCAACCGAGCATGAGACCCGCCGCGACCACCGATGCGCCGGCGAGCATGGCCGGACGTTCGCGCACACGGTCGAGAAGCCGGGGCAACAGCAAGGCCATGATCATGGACCCGGCGCCAAAGCAAGCGAGCGCGATGGCAGTGGAGGTCTGCGTCATTCCCATCTGCGACTGCACCAGAACCACAGTGTTCACGATGACCATCGCGCTGCCTGCGGCCACGGCGAGATTGAGTGCAAGGAGCCCACGCAGGCGCGGCGTCGCCAGATAGATCCGCAGGCCCCGCGTAGTGCGCTCATAAATGCTGCGCTTTGGTGGCAGTTTGGCCTTCGGCAGCACGGCCGATATCACCAGGGCGGCCGATGCGATGAAGCCAACGACCGTGCCACCAAACAGGCTGTGGTAGCTCACGAAGGTCAGCAACAATGCCGCCAGGATAGGGCTGGCTAGCGATTCGAGGTCGTAGGCCAGTCGGGACAGTGAAAGCGCCTTCGTGTAGTCGTTCTCTTCGGGCAGCACGTCCGGAATGGTTGCCTGGAAGGTGGGCGTGAATGCGGCGGATGCAGACTGCAGCACGAAGATCAGCACGTATACCTGCCAGATCTGGGTCACGAATGGAAGCATGAGGGCCACGCCTGCCCGGATCAGATCGAGCGCAACCAGAACCGCGCGGCGGGGCAAGCGTTCTGCCATGGCCGACGCGACCGGCGCGACGCCGATATAAGCCAGCATCTTGATGGCGAGTGCCGTACCCAGCACCGCGCCCGCATTTGCTCCTGCCAGATCGAAGGCGAGCAGGCCGAGCGCCACGGTCGCCAGCCCAGTGCCGAGCAAGGCGATCACCTGCGCGAAGAACAGGTGCCGATAGGTTCTGTTTGCAAGCACTTCCAACATGGGGGACCTTTCTGGGGAAGTCGTTGGCCACCAATCCTCCAGCGAATCGGTGGAATGGAGAAATATTGACCGTATCGTATCCTGGGGGATAGGATATGGCATGACAGAGAAACACCTACATGCCAGTCATCCCGACGTGGTCAAGCGATTGAAGCGGGCCAACGGCCACTTGGCGAATGTCATCGCCATGATCGAGAGCCACCGGCCGTGCAACGAAATCGCCCAGCAGCTGCACGCGGTGGAACGCGCAATCAGCGCCGCCAAGAAGGTGGTGATCCATGACCATCTCGACAACTGCCTGGACCAGGTCGTGGGCGCAAGTGCAGCTTCCGCGCGGGCATCGATAGCCGAATTCAAGGATTTGACCAAGTACCTTTGATCCCGCGAGAACGCCTGGAAGATTTCACCCCTGAGGGTGTTTTCGTTCCAGGCATCCCCTGGGAGGGCCCCCGCATCTGCTGCAGGGGCGGCCATGCGTTACTGGCCAGTGAAGTTCGACGCTATGAAGTTGCCTGCCGGCGTGAAGAACATGTAGAGCGTTGCCTTGCTCTTGTCCTGTTCCGCGGGGTTGCTAAACGTCACACGCCATTCCTTGCCCTTTTTTCCGTCGACCATCTCGACCTTGTCGTGTTTCACGGCCTGCCACGGCTTGTTCAGCTTGCCGCTGCCTACCAGCGCGTCCCTGCGCTGATTGGCGCATCCCACCACAACCGTGTCGGTGGTGGGCTTGTTGCCATGGAAGTGGCAACTGCCCCCCTCGGAGGCTAGCGCGGGGGTCGCAAAGGTGAAGCCAGAGACGATGGTTGCGGCGGCGATCAGGTATTTCATGGTGCTGTCTTTCGGTTGGTAAAGCGGGTCAAAGGGTGTTGCGACTGTCATCAGTCGATTTCTGAATGTCCATGTCTTCATGGACGTGCTGGTGCTCGGCGGCGGGGAATCGGAAACTGTCTGGATCGACGTCATGCTGGTAGCCGTGCAACTGCATGAAAAGCAGGTACACCCCGGCATAGAAAAGTCCCAGGTTGGCCATGTAGCTGAACCGCTTGAATGACGGTCGATGGCGCCACAGTGCGAGCAAGGCAACCATGCCGGTGAGAGCCGCGATCTGGCCCAGCTCCACGCCCAGGTTGAAGCTGAGGATACGAAGCAGCATGGAGCCGCTGTCGTCGCCCAGCGGCAACT
>CAMPIF010000361.1 GCA_946886245.1 Ectopseudomonas composti
CGCGACGTGATGATGAACACCGTCGCGCCGGTCTGGGACGGCAACGAGACCTGGCTGGTACTCGGTGGTGCGGGGCTGTTCGGTGCCTTTCCGCTGGCCTATGCAGTGGTGCTCGACGCGCTGTATCTGCCGCTGATCCTGATGTTGCTGGGGCTTATCTTCCGTGGCGTGGCCTTCGAGTTTCGCTTCAAGGCCAAGGCCGCCAAGCGCCATCTGTGGGACAAGGCCTTCATTGGCGGCTCGCTGACCGCCACCTTCTTCCAGGGCGTGGCGCTGGGGGCCTATATCGACGGTTTCGAGGTGGTCAACCGCAGCTTTGCCGGCGGCGCGTTCGATTGGCTGACGCCATTCTCGGTGTTCTGCGGCCTGGCGCTGATCGCCGCCTACGCGTTGCTCGGCTGCACCTGGCTGATCATGAAGACCGAAGGTCGCCTGCAACAGCAGATGCATGATCTGGGGCGCCCGCTGGTATTCGTGGTGTTGGGAGTGACCGGCATCGTCAGCCTGTGGACGCCATTTGCTCACCCGGATATTGCCGAGCGCTGGTTCAGCCTGCCCAACCTGTTCTGGTTCATGCCGGTACCGGTGCTGGTGCTGCTGTGCACCTGGGCGCTGCTGCGGGCCGTGGCCAGCAACGCCAACTATTCGCCATTCTTGCTGACCCTGGCGCTGATCTTCCTTGGCTACAGCGGTCTGGGCATCAGCCTGTGGCCGAACGTGATTCCGCCGTCGATCAGTATCTGGGAAGCCGCCGCACCGCCGCAGAGCCAGGGCTTCATGCTGGTGGGCGCGCTGTTCATCATCCCCTTCATCCTCATGTACACCGCCTGGAGCTATTACGTGTTCCGCGGCAAGGTGACGGTGGATGATGGCTATCACTGAGAACCTGTCCAAAGCCTGCTGCGCGTCGGCCCTGCGGCGTTAAAAGCAGGCTCGGCCTGCTCATGTACCACTTGTACAGTCGAACGCGACTCCGACCGGTCCTCGCCTGCTCGGAGGCTGTTACTCACGTTGCGCCTTGCATGGCTCTAGCTCGCGAGGCTTTGAATCAGGTTCAGGAGACGGTCATGACCGAAACCGAAGAGAAGAAACCGCTGTGGCAGCGTCTGGGTTGGCTGGTGCTGATCTGGGCCTGCAGCGTCACCGCGCTGGGCATAGTGGCCTGGCTGTTGCGCCAGTTCATGAGCGCGGCGGGGTTGGGGACGCCGGGCTGAGCCCGGCGATCCAGCCGACTGCCATTCGGCCGACAGGGTCGAGTGGATATATTTGAAAATCATTTGCGTTTGTAATATTTTCTCGAGCTTTCCCGGCACCGAGAGTTCTTCGTGTCCCTGCCTGTCGATCCACTGCCCCCTGAAGAACTGTTCCGGCGCCATTCCTCGGAGCTGCTGCGCTTCTTCACCCGGCAGACACGCTGCAGCGAGCTCGCCGCCGACCTGCGCCAGGAAACCTGGCTGCGCTTGCAAGGGCGCCGGACCGAGGAGATCGGCAACGTGCGCGCCTTTCTCTACCGCATCGCTCGCAACCTGCTCATCGACCATCATCGCCAGCAACAGGTTCGTCCGCAGTCGGCACCGCTCGACGATGCGCTGGAAAGCGAACTCCCCGAACCCGAACGCGCCATCGAGGACAGCCGCCGTCTGGCTCGCCTGCAGATCCTGATGCATGAGTTGCCCGAACACCTGCGCCAGGCGCTGTTGTGGAACCGCCTGGACGGGCTGACCCAACGTGAGATCGGCGAGCGTCTGGGCGTCTCGGAAAGCATGGCCGGACGTTATATCCTCAAGGCCCTCGAATATTGCCAGGAACGCATGGATGACCGCTGAGACCGATCTGCGCAGCCAGGCCCGGGAGTGGCTGGTGCTGCTGAATTCCGGGCGAGCCAGTGCCGCCGATCGCGCGGCGGTCGAGCGCTGGCGCCAGGCCAGTGCCGAGCACGCTAGTGCTCTGGCCGAGACGGAGCGTCTGTGGGCGCTGCTCGGCCAGGTCGAGCGGCCGGCTGCCGTGGTGCAGGCCATGCCCAGGCGCAAGCGACGCTGGCCGCTGCCACTGGCCAGCGCCGCCTGCCTGCTGCTGGCGCTGTGGCTGGCGCCGCCAGGCTGGCATGCCGATGTACGCACTCAGGCCGGTGAAATCCGCGAGGTGACGCTGGAGGATGGCTCGCGGCTGCAGCTCAATGGCGCCACCGCTCTTGACTGGAACGCCGATGCAGGCGGTCAGCGCCGAGTGCGTCTGTATCGCGGTCAGGTCGATTTTCAGGTAGCGGCCGATACCAACCACCCCTTCGTGATCGAGGCCGGTGAGGCGCGCATTCGCGTCACCGGTACCCGGTTCGACGTCAACCTGCTGGGGGATCAGGTGTTGCTGGCGGTCAGCGAAGGGCATGTGCAGGTCAGGGACAGCGAGGATACCGAGCGAGCCGTGCAGGCTGGCGAGCAGATCGCCTGGCAGGGTGGTCGTCTGCAATCACTGCAGCCACTGGATGCCGCGCGGGCTTTGGCCTGGCAACGGGGGCGGCTGGTATTTCGCGATCGCCCGTTGCCCGAAGTGTTCGAGGAGCTGCAGCGCCAGCAAACTCAGCAGGTGCTGTTTCTCGATGCAGCGGCGCGTGAGCTGAAGGTCACCGGCGTGTTCGCCCTGGATGATCCACAGGCCGTACTGCGCGCCATCGAGACCGCGCTGCCGGTCAAGCTGACCCACTTGCCGGGCGTGCTGCTGGTGTCGTCCGACGGCTGATCTTCCAATCTGATAGCTGCCGGACTGCATCCACGTAGGGTGGACAACGCTCTTTTTGTCCACCGTCTTTGGCCGACCCCGTTACCAGGCCGATAGTGGACAAGCCTTGGTCGTACAAACGCTGTAGCCCGGATGCAATCCGGGGCGGCGAACAAAGCCCCCGGATTGCATCCGGGCTACGACTGGGTGATGGCGCGAATCATTTTTCAAAAATATTTGCAGTGCCGGTTCAGGAATGCGAATTACCTTCGTCTTCTGTTTCTGCAAATGCGACTTTTTCGCATGAATGGCCAGCAGAACACAGGATATCCGTATGCGTTCGATTCCCTTCTTCCCGACGTTGATCGTGCTTTCCCTCGGCCTCGCTGCAGCGCAGGTGCAGGCCGTCGAGCTCGACATCCCGGCCCAGCCTCTGGATTCGGCGCTCACCGATTTCGCCGAGCAGGCCGGCATCCGCCTGCTCTACGATGCCAGCCTGACTCGCGGGATCAGTGGCCGCCAGGCACTCAAGGGGGATTATTCCGTCGGCGAAGGGCTGCAGCAGTTGCTGCAGGGCAGCGGCCTGACCTTCAGTGTCGGCGCCGACGGCACCGTCACGCTGATCCCGCGTCCTGATAACAGCGATGTGCTGGAGCTGGGCGCCACCACCGTCAGCGGCCAGCTCGATGGCCGCCGCGACCTGCCGGCCAGCTATGCCGGCGGTCAGGTGGCGCGCGGCGCGAACATCGGCCTGCTGGGCAACCAGGACATGCAGGACGTGCCCTTCGCCTTTTCCAGCTACACCTCCGAGCTGATCGAAACGCGCCAGGCGCAGACCCTGGCCGACGTGCTGGTCAGCGATCCGGGCGTGCGCCAGTCCTATGGCTTCGGCAACTTCTCGCAGGTCTTCGTCGTACGCGGCTTCCAGCTGTACAGCGACGACATCGCCTTCAATGGCCTGTACGGAATACTGCCGCGGCAGATCATTTCCACCGAGTCGGTCGAGCGCGTCGAGGTATTCAAGGGCGCCAACGCCTTCATCAATGGCGTGGCGCCTGGCGGCAGTGGCGTCGGCGGGGCGATCAACGTGGTCTCCAAGCGCGCCGAGGACACCCCGACCCGCAGCTTCACCCTGGACTACGCCAACGACAGTCGCGTGGGCGGGCATCTCGATCTTGGGCGTCGCTTCGGCGAGGACAACCGCTTCGGTGTACGGGTCAACCTGGCGCAACGTGAAGGCGAGACGGCCGTCGACGACGAGCATTCGCGTTTCAGCCTGGCCACCGTTGCGCTGGACTACCGTGGTGAGCGCCTGCGCCTGGCAGCCGACCTTGGCTACCAGAAGCAGCGCGTCAACGAGGGACGTTCCGTTGTCTACCTGACCACGACGGGCATCACCTCGACCTTGAATGGCAAGGTGCCGTCCGTGCCTGACTCCAGACACAACTACGCCCAGCCCTGGAGCTGGTCGCAGCTGGAAGACAGCTATGGCATGTTCAGCGCCGAGTACGATCTGTCGCCGTCCTGGACCGCCTACCTGATCGGCGGCGGCAAGTACACGCGGGAGAACGGCGTGTACGCCTCCAACTACGTCTATGGCGCCGATGGTGCGGCCCGCATCGGCCGCCTGTATTCGCCGCTCGACCAGGAAACCCTGAGCCTGGCCACGGGGCTGCGCGGCGAACTGCAGAGCGGCCCGGTCAGCCACAAGGTCAATCTGGCGGCCAACGGCATCTGGCAGGAAAAGCGTAACGCCTTCGAGTCCACCGCCGCTGGTAGCCGTGGCAATGGCAACTTGTACGAAGCGCTGCCGATTGCAGAGCCGCCCGCCACCAGCGTCTCCGGCGATCTGCATGACCCGGACACCACCGCCAAGGTGCAGAACAAGAGCCTGGCCGTCTCCGACACCCTGGGTTTTGTCGATGATCGTGTGCTGCTGACGTTGGGCCTGCGCCGGCAGACCATTGGCGCCGACGCCTGGAGCGCGGCCAGTGGCGCCCGTACCTCCAACTACCAGGACAGCATCACCACGCCCGCCTATGGCCTGGTGATCAAGCCCACCGAGTACCTCTCGCTCTATGCCAACCGTGTGGAGTCGCTGCAGCAGGGGCCGACGGCGCCCAATGCGGCGAACAATCGCGGAACGATGTTCGCGCCGTACCGCTCCAAGCAGACCGAGCTGGGGGTGAAGCTCGACTGGGGTCGCTTCGGGGGCAACCTGAGTGTCTTCCGTATCGAGCAGCCGCAAGGTGTGCTCGACGGCAGTGGCAACTACGGCGTGGATGCCGAGCAGCGTAACCGTGGTATCGAGCTGAGCCTGTTCGGCGAGCCGCTCAGCGGGTTACGCCTGTTGGGAGGGGCGACCTGGACCGAAGCCGAGCTGCGCGGCACG
>CAMPIF010000362.1 GCA_946886245.1 Ectopseudomonas composti
CCCCCCCCCCCCCCCCCCCCCCCCCCCCCCCCCACTATCCTCTTCGTCGGCAGCGCAGATGTGTATAAGAGACAGCTCCTGCTATCGACCCTGCTGCTCGGCGCCAGCCTGCTGGCCCAGGCCGCCCCGCAGCAGGCCGCCATTGCCACCGCCCACCCTGCCGCCACAGCCGCGGCGCAGCAGATGCTCGACGCCGGCGGCAATGCCTTCGATGCCGCCGTCGCTGCCAGCGCGGCGCTGGCCGTGGTCGAACCCTACGGCTCTGGCCTTGGCGGCGGCGGCTTCTTCCTGCTACGGACTGCCGGCGATACGCCGGGCTACGACTTCCTCGATGCCCGCGAACGTGCACCGCTGGAAGCCAAGCCGAACCTCTACGTCCGCGATGGCAAGGTGCAGCGCGAGCTGTCGCTCAACGGCGCACTTGCTGCCGCCATTCCAGGGCTGCCGGCAGCATTGGTCGAGCTGGCCGAGAAGCACGGCCGCCTGCCGCTGAAAACCAGCCTGGCCCCGGCGATTCGCCTGGCCAACGCAGGCTTCGCGGTCGATCGCGTCTACCGCGAGCGCGCGACCTGGCGCCTGGCCGCGCTGCGTGACGATGCCGAAACCGCCAAGCTCTTTCTCGATCAGGGTGAAATCCCCGCCGAAGGCCATCTGCTGCGCCAGCCCGACCTCGCCACCACCCTGCAGGCGTTGGCCGAACATGGCCGCGCGGGCTTCTATACCGGCCCGGTGGCCGAGCGTCTGGTCAGCGGCGTGCGCCATGCCGGTGGCATCTGGACGCTCGATGATCTGCGCGAGTACCGCATCGCCCGTCGCACGCCGCTGCGCTTCCCCATGGAAGACGGCCGCGAGCTGATCAGCGCGCCACCACCCTCGGCTGGCGGTATAGCGCTGGCGCAGAGCCTGGCCATACTCGAACAGCTGCCCTGGCGCGACGCCGAGCCCGTACAGCGCACGCATTACGTGGTCGAGGCCCTGCGTCGTGCCTACCGCGACCGTGGTCTGCTGGGCGATCCCGACTTCATCAAGAATCCTGTAGAGCAACTGTTGTCACCCGGGCATCTGGCCGTGCTCGCCGGCAGTATCGACCCCGAACGGGCCACGCCCAGCGCCAGCCTGCCGCCTGCCGGCACCTGGCACGAAGGCGACCACACCACCCACTTCGCTGTGCTCGATGCCGAGGGCAATGCCGTGGCGGCGACGCTGTCGATCAACCTGCCGTTCGGCGCGGCCTTCACCGTGCCCGGCACCGGCGTGCTGCTCAACGACGAGATGGACGATTTCGCCGCCGACGTGCAGGGCGCCAACGCCTATGGCCTGGCCGGCAGCCAGGCCAACGCCATCGCAGGTGGCAAACGCCCACTGTCATCGATGAGCCCGAGCTTTGTCGAAAGCAGCGACGAGTTCGCTGCCTTCGGCACACCGGGCGGCAGCCGTATTCCGAGCATGGTGCTGCTGTCGATGCTCGAATACCTGGACGATCAGCCCATCGAGCGCTGGCCGGCGGTGGCGCGCTACCACCACCAGTTCCTGCCGGACGTGATCGAGCATGAGCCGGATACCTTCAGCGAAGAACAGATCGCCGAACTGCAAAAGCGCGGCTACAGCCTCAAGCGCCTGGACCGGCAGTACGGCAACCAGCAGGTGCTGTTCTGGGACAAGGTCAGCGGTGAGGTGCAGGCCGCGAGCGACCCGCGCGGAATTGGCACGGCGATCCCTTGATGCGCACCGGCCAAATGTGGCCGTAGCCCGGATGAAATCCGGGGGTGTCGTGGCCCAAGAGCCCCGGATTTCATCCGGGCTACCAGGGTTCAGGAGAGCTGGATCAGGCTCTCCTGCTCTTCACCAAACTTGCGCAACTCGCGAAACAGCGCCTGCTCGCTGCCCAACATCAATACGTTGCGCAGGCTCTGGAAGATGCGACTGACATAACCCAGGTCGTTCATCAGCGAGCTGGTCTGCAGGCCATCCAGATGGCCGTCGCGTACCTCGGCGAACAGGCGCTGACGAAACCTCGCATCGAAGCTCGCCGCCTGCTCGTCGAGCCAGCGCAGGCGCGATTGCCATACCTCGTCCGGCAGATCGGCACGGGCCAGCTCACGCACCTCATGCAGGGTGGTGAGCAAATGGCGACGCAGCTCCACGTAGGCATTACGCACCGCCGAAGGTGGTGCATCCAGATAATGGCCAAGGTTCTTCTGCAGGTGCTTGGCGTCCTTGACCGCATCCACCAACTGCAACGCCGCCAGTTGGCAGCTGATCCAGAACTGCTGATGCGCCTCGTCCATGGGCAGTTCCATGCGCCCCATGAAGCTCAGCAGGTCGCCATACACACCCTTGATATGGAATTGGTACAGGTGCTCCGCCTCGAAGCCGCCCTGGGTGGGTTTGGCCTGCAGCAGCTGTTCATCCGCCTGTGCACGCGCCAACTGATCAACCGGCAGATAGAGCGCATGGCAGATCACCTCCAGGCTCAAGCGGCCAAGGTGCCCCAGCTCCTGCACCACCGCGCCGGAGGCGGCATCGACCGAATCCAGCGCTCGCTCATTGAGGTAGCGCGCACGCGTGCGCTCGGGTTCTGCCACTCGTTCGCTCGCCAGCTCGGTGATCAATACCTGTGGCTCGGCACGCTCCGGCAGCCAGCGGATCAACAACCGCGCCAGACGCCCCTGCAGCGGCCAGAACAGCGCGACACCCATGGCATTGAACAGGGTATGGAACATCGCCAGCTGGATCAGGCTGTTCTCGCCAAGGCCCATGGGTTCGTCGAGCGCATGCACCAGCCAGGTCAGCGGACCCAGCAGGCAGAAGGCGAGCGTGCCGGTGGTGATATTGAACAGCACGTGCGCCAGGGCCAGGCGCTGGCCATTGCGGTTGCCGCCAAGGGAGCCGACGAATGCGGTGGTCACGCTGCTGCCGACGTTGGAACCGATGGCAATCGCCAGGCTCTGACCGAGTTCCAGCTGGCCGCCGGCCAGGGCCGCCAACGTCAGCATCAAGGTGGCGTGGCTGGACTGCAGCACCACGGTGATGGCCAGGCCGATGGCGGTGAACAGCAGCGCACCACGCAGCCCGCCCTCCTGGTAGCCGGTCATGTCCAGGCCGTCGCCGAAGCTGGCGAAGCCGTCCTTGATCTGATCGATGCCGAGAAAGATGAAGGCGATACCCAGCACGATACGACCAGCCGCCTTGCTCCTGGGCCCGAAGAAACCGGCCAGCACACCGAACACCAACAGCGGCAGGGCCAGCGGACTGAGGCTGAGGTTCTGCCCGGCCAGCGCCAACAGCCAGATGCCACTGGTAGCGCCCAGGTTGGCACCGAACAGAATGGCGATGCCACCGGCCAGCTGGATCAGGCCGGTGCTGATGAAGGCGATGGTCAGCAGCGACACCAGGGTGCTGGATTGCAGCAGCAGGGTGCCGCCAACCCCGAACAGCAGGCTCTTGAAAGGGGTGGACGTGCTGTGCCCGAGTATCTGCTCCAGCTTGCTGCCCGCCAGCTGGCGCAAGCCTTCTTCCAGGCACTGCATGCCGAACAGGAAGATCGCCAACCCGGCGCAGAGTTGCAGCCAGCCCTGGCTGAACCAGAACGAGGCGATCAGCCCCATTACCACCAGCAGCAATATCACCCAGCGCAGGGACTTCATCACCACCGTTCCTTCCTATTCTCGGCGTTCAAACGTAAACGGCCCCTCGCCTCGGTGAGGAGGCGAGAGGCCGCGTCAAACGGGTTGCAGCGAATCAGTCTTGCTTGTAGCCGCTGCTGGTGCAGCCCAGGCAGCGTACGAAGGCTTCTTTGCCCGGCTCTACCACGAGCGACTGCGCGGCTTCACCGACGTTACCGCCCAGCGCGGTGAACGGCAGGCTGACGATAAAGGCTGCAGCACCGATCGCAGTGGCGCCGATCAGCAGGGGGCGGGCGATGACCAGATCGCCGACCATGGCATAGCCCTTGGGCGCCTCGATGGAGTACAGCGGGTCACCACTGGCGTTCTGCTGAACCACTTCCGCTTGCGCCGATAGCGCCAGCAGGCCAGAGGTCAGCGCCAGGACAACAGCGGAGGTGCGGAACGCTTTCATGGATCGATCCTTCAGATTATTCGGGAAAGTGCCAGTAACTATAACAGCGCATTGATAATTGTCAGCGTGACGGACGTCAATCGCCGTGAAAGGAATATTCCGGCTTTTTCGGCACATAAGGACGAAAGAACGCCAGCATGGTCGCCAGGTCGGCTTTCTCGTCACCGGTTGGCTGGAAGGTCGGACCGATCACCACTCGCCGATTCTGATAATCCAGGGCGCCCAGCACTATGGGCACGCCCGCGCCCAGCGCGATATGGTAGAAGCCCACCTTCCAGCGTTCGACCTTCTTTCGCGTACCCTCGGGCGACAGCACCAGGATGAACTGGTCATGCTCGCCAAAGGCCTGAATGGCCTGTTCGACGGTGTTCAACTGGCGATCCCGATGAATCGGGATGCCGCCCCAGCTGTGCATCAGGCCACCGAAAGGCCAGCGGAAGATGCTGTGCTTGCCGAACCAGCGGGCGTTGAGGCGCAGCACGAATTTCAGCGCTATGAAGATCACGAAGTCCCAGTTGGACGTGTGATGAGCGCCGATGGCGACGAACTTGTCGAGCTTCGGCAACTGTCCCTCGATACGCCAGCCCATCAGTTTCAGCACGCTGCGCCCCAGCCATTCGGCGGCCGGATTGCGTGGCAGGTAGTTACCGGACATCGATCAACCTCGGTATTTCTTGTTGTTTTCTTACCAGAACGTGTTTTACGAGCTCGCGAGCTAGAGCCATACAACACCGATGGCGGCCCCGCAAAAACAGGCGAGGAACGGTCGGAGTCGCGCTCGACTGTACTTTTGTAAATGAGCATGACTCGCTCCGCTCGCCCCTTCGGGGCCGCACTGAAGTGCGTTGGCCGCGAGCGGCCTCCGAGCCTGTTTTTAACGCAGTAGGGCCGACGCGCAGCAGATCGTAAACAGGTTCTCAGCGTTGGCACTTGGGACAGTAGACACTCGCCCGCTGCCCCAGCTTGACCTCACGTAGCGTAGTGCCGCAGACCTTGCAGAAC
>CAMPIF010000363.1 GCA_946886245.1 Ectopseudomonas composti
ATTCCAGTGGGATTCCGAGTCGCCCGGCCTCGGCCTGCCCAACTGGTGGTACGTGATCTGGCTGCCGATCCTGGCACTGCTGGTGTTCGTACGCCTGAGCCAGATGACCGTCGATCGCCTGCGCGGGAGGATCAGCGATGAGCCCTGATCTCTGGCTGATCCTCAGTTTCGCCGTGCTGCTGGCACTCGGTGTACCGGTGGCGTTCGCCCTCGGCCTGTCCGGCGCCATCGGCATCATCGCCGGCCTGTCGCCGGACATGCTCGCCACCCTCGGCACCAACACCTACAACGGCGTGGCCAAGTACCCGCTGATCGCCATTCCGCTGTTCATCCTCACCGGCCTGGTGTTCGAGAAAGCCGGCGTGGCCCTGAGGTTGGTGCGCTTCGCCCAGGCGGTGATCGGCCCGCGTCATGGCGGCCTGGCCATGGTCGCGGTGCTGGTGTGCCTGATCATGGGCGGCATGAGCGGCTCCGGCCCGGCCGATGCCGCCGCCGTGGCCATGGTGATGCTGCCGAGCATGACCAAGGCGGGTTATCCGAGACCGTTCTCCGCCACGCTGATCGCCGCTTCGGCCTCGACGGCGGAATCAGGATCGCCGTCGATCGCGCTGATCCTCTACTCCATCGTGGTGCCGGGCGTGGACCTGCGCGCGCTGTTCGCCGCCGGCCTGTTCCCCGGCATCCTGGCCGGCCTGGTGCTGCTGCTGCCGGCCTGGCTGCTGTCGCGCCGTTACGGTTGGGAATCCCCGGAGCAGGGCGAGCGTCCGCCGCTGGGCGAGAGCTTCAAGCAGGCGCTGCCGGCGCTGTTCGCCCCGGTGCTGATTCTCGGCGGCCTGCGCAGCGGGCTGTTCACGCCCACAGAAGCCGCCGTGGTCGGCGTGACCTATGGTGTGCTGATCGGCCTGTTCGTCACCCGCGAGCTGGACTGGCGCAGCCTCTGGCGCCTGTGTGGCGAGGCCGGGGTGATCTCCGGTGTGGTGATGCTGATCATCGCCCTGGCCGGCATCTTCGCCTGGGCCGGCACCCTGCTCGGCACCTTCCGTCATCTGGCCGAATGGCTGATCTCGCTGTCGGATAACGGCTGGGTGCTGCTGGCGCTGGTGATGCTCGCCGTGCTGCTGGCCGGCATGCTGCTCGATGCCATCTCGATCTACCTGATCCTGATGCCGATCCTCATCCCGGTGATGCAGCACTTCGGCTGGAATCCGGTGTGGTTCGGCATCCTGCTGGCAATGAACATCGCCATCGGCCAGTTCACCCCGCCGGTGGCGATCAACCTGATGGTCACGGCGGAGGTCGCCAAGATACGCCTGGAGCAGACCGTCGGCTGGGCTGCGCTGTTCGTCGTGGTGATGTCCAGTGCCCTGCTGCTGGTGGCGATCTTCCCGGAAATCGCCCTGTGGCTGCCGCGCATGCTGGGTTATGCGGTGTAAACGTCTATAGTTGCCTGATGGTGCGCAGCGGGGGGTTGCGCACCGCTGAGGGCGGCGGCGCTGGGCACCGAGATGAGTGACGGCAACTATAACGATCACAGGGATGTAGGCGCAGGGCACTGCGAAGGGCTGCGCGAGTCGGGCAAGCGCAAGCTGATGCGCACCATCCTGCTCGCCACCGGCCTGACCCTGGGCGGCTTTGCCGTGCTGCAGACGCTGGCCGGCAACTACCCCTTCGCCATCCTCGAAGTGCTGTGCACTGCGCTGTTGCTGTTCGGCGCCTGGCGCATCGAAGGCGCCCGCCATCTGTACCTGTGGATCTACCTGTACCTGATCCCGACCTTCTGCTTCATCCTCTACATCATCGTCATGCCGGACGCCTCAGCGGCGGCGTTCGTCTGGCTGTACATGATCCCGTTGCTGGCCTACCTGCTGCTGGGCAAGCAGCGCGCCTTCCTGCTCACCGCGCCGTTCATGTTCGCCGGGCTTTTGCTGTACTTCGCCGACAACCACCTGACCCTGGACACCTTCGGCCTGATCGACCTGGGCAACGCCGCCCTGTGTGGCGTGCTGATCCTGGTGTTCGTGCACATCTACGACGGCTTGCGCATGCAGGCCCACGAGGAGTTGGAGCGCCTGGCGCAGACCGATTCGCTGACCGGCGTGGCCAGCCGCGGCAGCTTCCAGCACGCCCTGCAACGCAGCATTCAGGAAGCCGAACGCAGCAACGGGCATCTGGTGCTGGTGCTGCTCGACGTCGACCACTTCAAGCAGGTCAACGATCAGTGGGGGCACGAGGCGGGCGATATGGCGCTGCAGCACATCTGTCAGATCCTGCAGCAACGCCTGCGCGTGACCGACTTTCTCGGTCGCCTGGGCGGGGAGGAGTTCGGCCTGCTGCTACGCCATACCGACAGCGCCGGCGCCGACCCGCTGGTGGACAAGCTGCGCAAGCAGATCGCCGAACAGCCGCTTGAGTACGACGGTGAGCAGATCGCCTTGTCCGCCACCTTCGGCCTGGCTGCCTGGCCCGTTGACGGCCGCAGCGCCGCGGAGCTCTACCGCGCCGCTGATCGTCGCCTGTACAGCGGCAAGCAGCGCGGCCGCAATCAACTGGTCAGCGCCGACCTGCCGACCGAGCTGCTATTGGACAAGTTCGACGTGCGGCTTTGAGTGCCGGCTAGCGTGCTGCGCTGTTGGAGGCGGCGGGCACGCAGGGCTGCTGGCCCATGCCCGCCAGGTTTTCGACGTCGTTCAGCACGTTATGGCCCTGATTGACCTTCTGCGCGTTCTCCGCCACTTCCATGCGTTTTGCATAGGTCGCCGAGTTGCCATTGAAGCTCTGCTGAGTCTCCAGCACGGTGTTGGCCATCTCCAGCAGGCTGCGCCCGGTAGCGATCAGGTTGCTGGTCGCGCTCGGCGCGCAGGGATCGTTGGCCAACTGGGTGTTCTGCAGCCCCTGGGTTTGCGTGTTCTGCGCCAGACATCCGCTCAGCGAGGCCAGCACGGCGACGCTCATGAGGACGCCCAGTGTTCCTTTGCTGTTCATCAAGCATTCCCTTTCATGACCGGGCCCCGACCCTGTGTCGAGGCGTTGCCCGGATTCTAGGAACGGGTGGGAGCGCGCGAAATAGTACGGGTGTACTAGTGTCGTTGTGCCTGCCAAACAGCTCCTTGCGCGGGCTGCAGGCTCCGGCCTAAGGTGCCGACACGACCACATGCGCTGTCATCAGCAGGGAAATGTCATGTACCGCAACGTCTCCATCGTCTACGACACCGAACGCGCCCAGGCCGGGGTGCGGATGATCTTCATGTCGGTCGCCGCCTGCTACATCGTGATCCTCTACCATCTCGCGCTGATCGATCCGGCGCTGGTATGGAAGGTCTTTCTCCTGGAGGGCGTCTTCGGCGTCGCCGCGACACTGATCTGGTTCGATATCCGGCGGCGTCCGGGCGACTATCGCGGGCGCCGGCTGATCACCCTGCTCACCGACTATGCCGGTATCACGGTGGCCCTGGCATCTGGTGGCGCGGCCATGCTGCCGGTCTATGCGATCCTCATCTGGGTCACCATCGGCTACGGCCTGCGCTACGGCTCCGGCTACCTGCTGCTGGCCACCCTGATGGCGCTGCTGTCGCTTGGCGTAGCCGCCAGCCTGTCGGCGTACTGGCAATCGCAGCCCTACCTGATCGTCACGCTGCTGCTCACCACCCTGATGGCGCCGGCCTACATGCACGTGCTGCTCAAGCGCTCGCGCCAGGCGGCAGAGGCCGAGCAGGCTGCCAACCGGGCCAAGTCGCAGTTTCTCGCCCAGGCCAGCCACGACCTGCGACAACCCATTCATTCCATCAGCCTGTTCACCGCCTGCCTGCGCGACAGCAGCCTGGGCACCGAACAGCGGCGCCTGGTGGAGAACATCGACAGATCACTGCATAGCGTCGCACGCCTGTTCCGCACGATTCTCGATATGTACTCGCTCGACAGCGGCAAGGTGGTGCCGCAGCCGGAATCGCTGGAGCTGCGCGGCCTGCTGCAGCAACTCATTCAGCAGAATGTCGAGGCGGCGCGCTGGGCCGGGGTCGAGATACGCCTGCACTGCCCGTCGCTGCATGTGCGTGCCGACCCGGTGCTGCTCACCACCATGCTGCAGAACCTGCTGTCCAATGCCCTGAAATACGCGCCAGGCAAGCCGCTGCTGATCGCCTGTCGTCGCCGGGGTGCAGGCGTTGCCATCGAGGTCTACGACAAGGGGCGCGGCATCGCCGCCGGCCATCTCGACAACGTCTTCGAGGAGTTCTACCGCGTGCGGCAGGAGCGAGACAGCGATGTCGAGGGGATGGGCCTGGGTCTGGCCATCGTCAGGCGCCTGGGAGCGCTGATGGACATGCGCGTGAGCATTCGCTCCGTGGAGGCACGCGGCACGCGGGTGGTGATCGACGGCTTGCAGCGCGTCGAGGCGCCGCGCGAGCTGCCTTCGACAACGGGCGGCAGTCTGCAGGCGCCGCGCATGCTCGATGGCTTGCGCGTGTGCCTGATCGAGGATGACCAGAACGTGCTCATGGCCACCGCCACCTTGCTGCAGAAGTGGGGCTGCGAAGTCGCCACCTTCAGCACGCTGCCCGATACCTCGGCGCATTTCGATCTGGTGGTGACCGACTTCGACCTGGGCACCGAGGCTTCGGGGGCCGACTGCATCCAGCACGTGCGGCGCAGCAGTGGGCGCAAGGTGCCGGCGATCATCATGACCGGGCACGACGTGCGCCGTGTGCAGGAGCAGGTGGACGACAGCGATATTCCGATCCTGGCGAAGCCGGTGCAGCCCGCCGAGCTGCGTTCGCTGCTGGTGGCCTTGAAACTCCAGCTCAGGGCCGCGTGATGATCACGCCAGCCCGGCCTTGGCCCCCTTGGCGGCGGCTGCGGCCCGGGTGCTGACGTCCAGCGTGCGCAGCAGCGACGAAACGTGAATGCGTACGGTAAAGGGCGAGATCGCCAGCTCGCGGGCGATTTCCTTGTTCGACAGGCCGCGCACCACCAGCCGCAAGACCTCCTGCTGACGTGGCGTCAGTTGCTCCAGCAGGTGGCGGTCCTCGGCGAAGGCCGGCACGCCGGCGGCAAAACCCGGCCGGCCTTATCAGGACGTCTCGCCAA
>CAMPIF010000364.1 GCA_946886245.1 Ectopseudomonas composti
GAGCGGAGATCCCGGGCAGGGCCGAGGGCATGTAGAGGAGGTCGCCCTCGTCCATGGCCGGCAGGAACACGCCCGGCGCATGCAGCCCCCCGTCGCGCGGTTCGGCGCCCGGGACTATTTGCGGGTGGAGATCAACCTCCACTTGACGCCGGAGGTGTTGGCCGAGCATGTCCACCGGCGAATCGGCCAGCGGGCCGATCAGCGCGACGGTGGTCTGCTTGCTCAGCGGCAGGGTGTTGTCATGGTTTTCCAGCAACACCAGGGAGTCGCGTGCCATGACCCGTGCATCGGCGCGGTGCAGGCGGCTTTCGGCATTGACGTCGGCGGGGTCGTCCTCGGCGCGGCCGATGCGGCGGAACGGATCGTGGAACAGGCCAAGGTCGTACTTGGTGTTCAGCACATGGGTGACGGCTTCATCCAGCACGCTCTGCGCTACCGCGCCGCTGCGCAGCAAAGCCGGCAGCTCCTGATCGTAGAGCGTGTCGGCCATGCTCATGCCGACGCCCGCCGTGACCGCCAGTTTTGCAGCCTCGCGACCATCGGCCGCCACACCATGGCGCAGCAGTTCGGTGATGGCGCCGTGGTCGCTCAGCGCCACGCCCTTGAAGCCCCAGTCGCGACGCAGCAGATCACGCAGCAGCCAGGTGTTGGCCGAAGCCGGCACGCCATTGATCGCGTTCAGCGCCACCATCACCCCGCCGGCGCCGGCATCGATGGCCGCGCGATAAGGCGGCAGATAGTCCTGGTACATGCGCATCGGGCTCATGTCGACCACGTTGTAGTCGCGCCCTCCCTCCACGGCGCCGTACAGGGCAAAGTGCTTGACGCTGGCCATGATGCGCTGCGGGTCGCTGGGATGCTCGCCCTGATAGCCACGCACCATGGCTGCGGCGATGCGCGAAACCAGATACGGGTCTTCGCCGAAACCTTCGGAAGTGCGGCCCCAACGCGGGTCGCGGGAAATGTCCACGGTCGGCGCGAAGGTCATGTCCAGGCCGTCGGCGCTGGCCTCGAAGGCCGCGATCCGCGCACTGTTCTCGATGGCCGCAATGTCCCAGCTCGAAGCCAGTCCCAGCCCAATCGGGAACGTCGTGCGATGGCCGTGGATCACGTCATAGCCGAAGAACACCGGGATACCCAGACGGCTGCGCAGCGCCGCCTCCTGCATCGGGCGGTTCTCCGGACGCACCACCGAGTTGAAGGTGGCGCCGATACGCCCTGCGGCCATCTCCTCACGGATGCGCTCACGCGGCATGTCGCCGCCAATGCTGATCAGGCGCAGCTGGCCAACCTTTTCCTCGAGGGTCATGCGACCTACCAGATCGGCGATGAAGGCCGATTTGTCATCGATCGAAGGCGCGGCAGCCAGCAGGTTGGGGACGATCAGGGCAGAGGCGAGCGCGAAGTGGTGCAGGTATTTCATCGAGAGCGGCATCCGGGATGCGAATCATTGTTTGAATGGCCGCCACGATACTCCGAGTCCTCGTGCCGCGCCGCCGGTCGGCGCAAAAAAACTCAAGCACCATTCACAGGCGTTCCAGCTATTACGACCCCAGACTTTCACAAACTTGCGCATTTTTTTCGTCGACACTGGTTTTGCATGTCGGCAGGCGTAGCATGGCCGCATTCGGGAGGAAATGATGGCGCAATTCGAACACCTGCAGGTATTCCAGAGCATGAGCCGCTCGCCCAACGCCAGGCTGCACGCCATGGCCGAACTGGGCAACGGCATGGGCGTGGCACGCTGGAGCAACGCCCATGATGCGCGTGACTACCTGGCCCCCAGCCATCACACGCTGTCGTGCTACCTCAGTGGCGGCACTGGCACCTTTCGCCGCGAGCAGCCCGGCAACAAGGGCGCCCCAGACAAACTGTGCATCCTGCCGGCCGAGCATCAGTCGGCCTGGATCATCAACGGCGAGATTCAGCTTGCCCATCTTTATATAGAGCAGGAGCAGTTCGCCCTCGGCGCGGTCGCCCTGCTCGATCGCGAACCGCGCAGCCTGCAACTGGAAGAAGCGACCTTTCTCGAGGACGCCGAACAATCCGCACGCTTTCGCCAGCTGTGCACCCTCGACTGGCAGGAGCCGGGCGAACGCCTGCTGGCCAGCAGCCTGGCGCACCAGTTGCTCGACCATGCGCTGCTCAATCAGGTCGGCCTGCGCCAGGGCCTGCGCTTCAAGGGTGGCCTGGCACCGCTGCAACGCAGGCGTGTGCGCGAGTTCATCGAGCAGCATCTGGAGACGCCACTGCCGCTGAGCCAGCTGGCGGCGCTTTGTGCCCTCTCGGAATACCACTTCGCGCGCATGTTCCAGAGCAGCTTCGGCCTGTCGCCTCATCGCTACGTGCTGGCCCGGCGCCTGGCGCGTGCCTGCCAGATGCTGCGTCAGCCAGGTCCCGCTCTGAGCGAGGTGGCGTTGGCCTGCGGCTTCGCCAGCGCCAGCCATTTCAGCAACCGTTTTCGCCAGGCACTGGGCGCCACACCGGGGCAGTACCGCGCGGCATTCCAGTAACTGCGCTGACGAGTTCCACCCGCCCTACCGTCGGCAATCTGCTGGCAACGCCTGCTAATCCCTGCGCGGCTATGCGAAAATCTGCGGCTTTGCATTGCCACGGCCCAGTCATGCGCCCATCACTGTTCCCCATGGGGCTTCGTTGATGCCTCTGGATATCCATCAGTTACGCCAGGAAGACTGGCGTTCCGAGTTCGGCGCGGGCGACCTGCGCCGTGGCATTGCCTACGCCGAAGAAAAGCGCAGCAAACTGCTCAGCCTCAAGGACCATAGCCTGCTCGCCAATTGCCGGGGCTCAGGTGGGCAGACCTATCAGCAGCGCATCACCCTGCACCCCTACGGGCGCAAGTGGAGCGTGACCGGCCACTGCAATTGCCCGGTCGGTTTCAACTGCAAGCACGTGGTCGCCGCCTTGCTCACCCTGGAAGACCAGCAACGTGCCGGCAGCGATCTCTCGGACATCATCGTGCTGAACAAGGAGCTGGCGGAAACGCGCCTCGAAGGCGTCATCCCCACCGCCATCCTCAGCCTTGGCAGCCAGGTGCGCGTGCACTTCGACGCACGCAAGGGACGCATGCATGAACAGACCCAGCACCGTGCGGCGCTGGCCTTCGACTACGCCGGACACAGGGTTTTCGGCAAGCCGGCCAAGGATCTGGTCAAACGCCTGGACGAGCAAACCAACCTGCGCCTGATCCGCGACGGCGGCGCCGAAGCCAGCCTGCGCAGACGCCTGGAAAGCTTCGGTCTGCAGGTCGCCCTGCGCCAGAGCGAAGCGCTGCCCGCCGAAGCTGGCGAGCCGTTCGAGCTGGAGCGCGAGCGCGACTGGATTTCGTCCAGCAGCAACTGCCGCAACTGCGTGCCGAGGGCTGGCAGATCCACATGCGCCCAGACTTCCAGTACAACCTCGCCGAGGTCGACGACTGGTACGCCGAGGTCGAGGAAGATCCACAGCAGAACTGGTTCGATCTGGAGCTGGGCATCGAAGTCGAAGGCCAGCGCCTGAGCCTGCTGCCGATCCTGCTCCAGGCCATTCGCCGCACGCCCTGGCTGCTGGCGCCCGAAGCGCTGGCCCAGCGCGCCGACGAGGATCGCCTGCTGGTCAGCCTGCCGCAGGGCGGCAAACGCATCGCCCTGCCCTTTGCCCGCCTGAAACCGCTGCTGGCCACGCTCGGCGAGCTGTATTTCCGCGACCCCGGCGACGATCACCTGCCGCTGCGCCTCGGGCGCGCCGACGCCGCACGCCTGGCCGAATTGGCTCAGGGACCCGAACTCAGCTGGCAGGGCGGCGATGAATTGCGCGGCTTCGCCGAGCGCCTGCAGAACCTGGCGTTGCGCGAGATTGCGCCACCCGGGGATTTGCAGGCCGAACTGCGCACCTATCAGGTGCAGGGCCTGAACTGGATGCAGACCCTGGCCGAACTGCGCGTCGGAGGCGTGCTGGCTGACGACATGGGCCTGGGCAAGACCCTGCAGACCCTGGCGCATATCCTGTGCGAGAAACAGGCCGGGCGCCTGAAGCACCCAGCGCTGATCGTCATGCCCACCAGCCTGATTCCCAACTGGCAGGACGAGGCGGCGCGCTTCACCCCGCAGTTGCGCGTGCTGGCCCTGCATGGCAACAAGCGCAAGGCGCTGTTCGAGGAGATCGCCGAGCACGATCTGATCCTCACCACCTACGCCCTGCTGCCACGCGACCTCAAGGCGCTGAACCAGCAGCGTTACCGCCTGCTGATCCTCGACGAAGCGCAGAACATCAAGAACCCGCGCAGCAAGGCGGCCACCGCAGCGGCTCAGGTGCAGGCCGACCTGCGCCTGTGCCTGACCGGCACGCCGCTGGAAAACCACCTGGGCGAACTCTGGTCACTGTTCCATTTCCTCATGCCCGGCTGGCTCGGCGACGCCAAGGCCTTCACCCGTGACTACCGCACGCCCATCGAGAAACGTGGCGACACCCAGCGCCTGAACCATCTGAATGGGCGCATCCGCCCCTTCCTGCTGCGCCGCACCAAGGAACAGGTGGCCAGCGAACTGCCGCCGAAGACCGAGATCACCCAATGGGTCGAGATGACCCAGTTGCAGCGCGACCGCTACGAGACGCTGCGCCTGGCCATGGACCAGAAGGTGCGCGACGAAATCGCCCGCCAGGGTCTGGCCCGCAGCCATATCGTCATCCTCGAAGCCCTGCTGCGCCTGCGCCAGAGCTGCTGCGACCTGCGCCTGCTCGGTGAGGCCGGCAGCGAACTGACGGCCGCCGACTCGGGCAAACTCAGCGCCCTGCTGGACATGCTCGTGGAGTTGGTCGACGAAGGTCGTCGCGTGCTGCTGTTTTCCCAGTTCACCTCGATGCTGGCGCTGATCGAAGCAGAACTGCAGACACGCAAGATCGCCTACGCCAAGCTGACCGGCAGCACCCAGGACCGGCGCACACCGGTCGCGCGCTTCCAGGCCGGGGAGTTTCCGGTGTTCCTGATCAGCCTCAAGGCCGGTGGCAGCGGCCTCAACCTGACCGCCGCCGACACCGTGATCCACTTCGACCCCTGGTGGAACCCGGCCGCCGAAG
>CAMPIF010000365.1 GCA_946886245.1 Ectopseudomonas composti
CCTTCATGGTCAGCAGCATGCGGCGCACGTCCGGATGCACGATGATCGGGTCAGCGGCTTTTTCCGGCGCTTTCGGGCCAGTCAGCGAACGCATCTGCAGACGCTCGCGAGCGTACTTGATGCCACCCTGGAAGCCGACTTCGGCGTGGGCCAGGCCTTGCAGCGCGGTACCCAGACGAGCGGTGTTCATGAAGGTGAACATGCAGTTCAGGCCCTTGTTGGCCGGGCCAATCAGGTAGCCGGTGGCGCCATCGAAGTTCATCACGCAGGTAGCGTTGCCGTGGATACCCATCTTGTGCTCGATGGAGCCACAGGAAACGGCGTTGCGCTCGCCTACACCGCCTTCAGCATTGGGCAGGAACTTCGGCACGATGAACAGCGAAATGCCTTTGGTACCAGCCGGTGCATCGGGCAGGCGGGCCAGAACGATATGGACGATGTTGTCGGCCATGTCGTGCTCGCCAGCGGAAATGAAGATCTTGGTACCGGAGACCTTGTAGCTGCCGTCGGCCTGCGGTTCGGCCTTGGTGCGCAGCATGCCCAGGTCGGTGCCGCAATGCGGCTCGGTCAGGCACATGGTGCCGGTCCACTCGCCGGAAACCAGTTTGGTCAGGTAGGTGTGCTTCTGCTCGTCGGTGCCGTGAGCACCGATGGTGTTCATCGCGCCATGGCTCAGACCCGGGTACATGCCCCAGGACCAGTTGGCCGAACCGACCATCTCGCTGATGGCCAGGCCGAGGGATTCCGGCAGACCCTGGCCGCCGTGCTCGACGTCATGTGCCAGGCTCGGCCAGCCGCCTTCGACGAACTGCTGATAGGCCTCTTTGAAGCCGGTCGGGGTTTTCACGCCGGATTCGCTCCAGGTGCAACCTTCGGTGTCACCCACACGGTTCAGCGGCGACAGCACCTGCTCGCAGAACTTGGCGCCTTCTTCGAGGATGGCATCGACCATGTCCGGAGTGGCGTCCTGGCAGCCAGGCAGGCTCTGGTAGTGCGCTTCATAACCCAGCAGCTCGTCACGAACGAAACGAATGTCACGCAAGGGGGCCTTGTAGTCAGGCATAACGGTAAACCTCTGCGGTGGATTCCTAGTAGTTGGGGTGACCGTCTTGGCGGTCGCTCTCGGGATCAGTCCCGGCTGCCTGGCCGCGCGGCTGCGACCAAAGCAATCAAACAGGTGTTTGAAACATACGTTTACGCCAACCCCTTGTCAAGCGCTGCCAATCGGCCGGCTACGCGACCAGATCGATGCGAGGCTCCGGCGCGGGCGCCTCGCCCAGACGCCGATACAGATCAAGATTAGGCGCTGGTGGCAGAGCCTGCTGCGACTGCTCGGCGGGCTGCTCATCCGCATCTCTGGCTTCGTCACGCGCCTTGCGCTGTTCGACGGCGCTGATGGCTTCTTCGCGCCGTTGCTCAGCCAGTTCGACGCGCGCCTGCGCCGCCTGCGCCTGAGCCAGAGCAGCGACACGCAGGTCCTGCGGGGAAGGTTCGATGGGGGCGAGTGCTGCGCGCAGGACGATTTCCATCTTGCGCAGCGTCGCTTCGGGGTCGTTGGGAACGGGAGCGGTATCGATGCTGACTTCGCCGGAAACGGCGTAGCGCTGCCCATCAGGGCCGCGCTTGAAACTGTAGGTGGGCGCACCGGCGTATTGTCCGCCCACGGCAGCGTGCGCCTGCTCGTGGGTGCGCACCTCACGGTCACGCTGCACGAGATCGGCGATTTCCAGTTGCTGCTGGCGCTGCTCGCGGGGGCCTGGTTCAGGCTTGCCTGCAGGCGTCGATGAGTTGGCGTCGCGATCCGCCTCCTCTCGCCCGGAGGCAGCGGAATCGGCCTGCTGCTCTTGCGGCGCGGCGACAGGCGCCTGATCGGCGCGGGCAATATCAGGGGAAACATCGGACGACAGCGGTCTCGCCGAACTGGCGGACGGCGCGGGAGTGAAAGGTGGCAGGCTACTGCCGATCTGCATGAGCGCCCTCCTGCCCCGCCGCTGGCCGCATTCGCGCGGCCGGGGTGAGACGACTTAAGCGCGGGTATCGATCAGGGTGCCTAGCACCTCGTCGGCCGTGTCGACGACGCGCGCATTGGCGCGCACTTCGTTTTCACCGACGCGCAACGCAACGAGGCTTTCGGTCAGATCGGGACGGCTACGCTCGGCAACCTCTGAGCTCGGGTTGACCTGATTCTGCGGCGGTGTCTGCGTCGCCTGCTGCGAAGGATTGATGGTGTTGCTGGCGATATCAGCGGCTGCCTGTTCGACACGGCGTTGCCCGGCCTGAATACCGTTCAAACCCGAACTGAATGCATTGGTGGAGATTTCCATCGGCAGCCCCCTGAGGGATGTAAAACCTGACAGCGAGCATTGAAGCAGAAAACGGCTAAAAAACGTACAGGCAAAAGGCTATTGTCCCTTTACTGTTTATTACCAGTCTGCCAGCAACTCGAGATTGAGGTGCTCCGCCACCGCCGCGGCCGTCGCGTTGCCCAGGTGCGGCACACGCCCCAGGCACGGCGCTGGCAGCCGCTCGCTGAGGGTGGCGAGATTGTCCTCCAGGCGCGAGGTCTTCGGCTCGACGATATTGGCCACCCAGCCGGCCAGCCTGAGCCCGTCGCACTCGATGGCTTCGGCACTGAGCAGCGCATGGTTGATGCAACCCAGGCGCACACCCACCACCAGAATCACCGGGATGCCCAGCGCCATGGCCAGGTCTGACAGGTTTTCCTCGCCGGCCAGCGGCACGCGCCAGCCGCCTGCGCCCTCCACCAGCGAGAAGTCCGCGCCCTTGCCCAGAATCGCCCGTACCGGCGGCAGCAGGCTGGCAACATCCAGTTTGACGCCCACTTCGCGTGCCGCCAGGTGCGGGGCAATGGCCGGCTCGAAGGCCAGTGGGTTGACCTCCTCATAGCGCAGCGGCAACGAACACTGGGCGAGCAAGGCCAGCGCGTCGTCGTTGCGCAATCCGTCGGCGGTTCGCATGCAACCGGAAGCGACCGGCTTGGCCGCTGCGGTGCTCAGCCCACGCTGGCGCGCCGCATGCAGCAGGCCAGCGGCGATGGTGGTCTTGCCGATTTCGGTGTCCGTTCCGGTGACGAAGTAGGCTTGGGTCATCTGGTCCCCCGTGGGAGCGAGCGCTGCTCGCGAAGCTTGTTGGCGAGCGAGGCTCATGCCTATGAAGGTTTCTGCAGCACGCCGTACACCACCTGGTAGGTCGCCGGCAGCCCTTGCGGCTGACGAAAACGCTCATAGGCCTCGATCAGCGCGCGAATGCGTGAGCGTCCGGTCAATCCACCTGGTCGCCCCGGATTGAGGTTGTGCGCGCCGAGGTCCTTGAGCGAGGTGGTCAGGCTGCGCAGATCCGCGAAGTGCAGCACCTCGGCCTGGCGCTGCAGTGTCAGCGGCTGCAGGTCGCTGGCCGCACATATCTGCTGGTAATCCTCGAAGCGGCGAAAGCGATTGACGTGGACGAAACCATCGACCGCCAGCCAGCTGTCACGCAGCTCCTGCAGGGTGCCGACGCACAGGCTGGAAAACCCCAGCACACCACCGGGGCGCAACACCCGCTGCGCTTCGCTCAGCACGCGCGGGAAATCGGCACACCATTGCAGTGCCAGGCTGGAGAACAGCAGGTCGACGCTGTCGCTTTGCAGCGGCAGGGCTTCGGCATCACCAGCGATGAAATGAGCAGCGCCACCATGAGGCCTGGCGTGACGCAGCATGCCTTCGGCGATATCCACAGCCAGTCCTTCGCCTTGTGCATAACGCTCGGCCAGGGTGCGGGTGAAATAGCCCGTGCCGCAGCCCAGGTCCAGCCAACGATGCGGCTGCAGCGAGGCCGGCAAACGCGCCAGCAGCTGGGTGCCGACATTGCGCTGCAACTCGGCCACGGCATCGTAGCTCTCTGCCGCGCGGGAAAACGACGCGGCGACCTGACGCTTGTCCGGTAGGACCGCATCACCGTAGGGTGCGCCGTGCGCACCAAGGGATTGGTAAAGCGGGTCCGTACCACGCAGCTCAGACATCATTGGCCTCGCAGATGAAATCGAACATCAAGGCCGCCAGAGCATCCGCCTGGTCAAGTACGAAGGCGTGACCACAATCTTCCAGCACGCCCACCTCACCCCTTGGCAACAGCGCCAGCAGCGCATCACCCGCCGCAGCCGGCACCAGCGCATCCTGCTCGGCCAGCAGGTGCAATTGCGGCCCGGTGAAAGCCGCCAGCGCCACGCGATTGTCGAGAGTCGCCAGCAAGCGCAGCCCGGCCAGCAAGGATGGCTCGTCGCTGGACGCCAGATGGTTCTGCAGCTGTCGTGACAGGCCGCGTGTGTCGGCGCTGCCCTGGGCACAGAGCATGGCGAAGCGCTTGAGGGTCGCGCCAGCATTCGCCTGGCAGTCCTGATAGAAGGCTGCGTAGGTCTGCGCCGGCATCGCCCGCGGCCAGGCATCGCTGGCGACGAAACAGGCGTTGCTGGCCAGAGTGATCAGGCCACGGCAGCGCTCGCCACGACGTGCCGCCAGGGCAGCGGCCAACATGCCGCCGAGCGACCAGCCGGCCAGCCAGCAATCATGCGGCAAGCGCGTATCCAGCTCGTCGAGCCAATCGGCCGCCGCCGCACTGCGCAGTCGCGGCAGGGCCGGCACCTGCACCTGCAGATCGCCCCCCAGCGCCTCGGCCAACGGCTGCAGCAAGGCGCCGTCCAGACCCCAGCCCGGCAACAGAATCAGCGTCTCACGCATCGGTCTGCACCTGCGGCCAGCACTCGGCCAGCGCGTCGAGCAACAGCTCGAGCTGCGCATCGCTGTGCGCAGCGGACAGCGTCACGCGCAAGCGGGCACTGCCAGCCGGTACGGTCGGCGGGCGGATGGCGCCCACCAGCAGGCCGCGATCCTTGAGCAGGGCAGAGAGTTTCAGCGCCCGCGCGCTGTCACCCACCAGGATCGGCTGAATCGGCGTGGGGCTGTCCATCAGGCTCAGGCCGATCTCGGCGGCGCCCTGGCGAAAGCGTGCGATCAACCGGTGCAGGTGCTCGCGACGCCAGCTTTCGCTGCGCAGCAGCTCCAGGCTCTTCAAGGT
>CAMPIF010000366.1 GCA_946886245.1 Ectopseudomonas composti
GGCGCCAGCACTGGTTCGATGAGCCGCTACCCTTCGCCAGCGACGGCGTGGTGCTGCGCCAGGGCATGCGGCCACCCGCAGAGCGCTGGCGGGCAGAAGCGCCGCACTGGGCGGTCGCCTGGAAGTACCCGGTCAGCCAGGCACTGGCCGTGGTGCAGGCAGTGGAGTTCAACATCGGCCGCAGTGGCCGCATCACGCCGATCCTGCGTCTGCAGCCGGTCGATCTCGACGAGCGGCGGATCAGCCGGATTGCTCTCGGCTCGCTGCAGATCTGGGAGAAACTGGACATCCGCCCTGGTGATCAGGTTGCGATACGCCTGGCCGGCCTGACCATTGCGCGTCTCGACCAGGTGATCTGGCGCAGCCCGGAGCGCGCAGCAGTGCACGCACCCGATGCCAATCGATACCATGCCCTGAGTTGCTGGCGACTCAGCAACGAATGCCAGCAACAGTTCCAGGCACGCTTGAACTGGCTTGCCGGCAAGCAGGGACTGAACCTGCCCGGCGTAGGACCCGGCACCTGGAGCACGCTATTGGCGGGACAGAAGCTGGATGGTCTGCTCGATTGGCTGGACCTCGACAGCGAACAGCTGCAACAGCTGCCAGGTATCGGCCCACGACGCGCCTCACAGCTGCAGCAGGCCTTCGCCCAGGCCCGACGCCGCCCTCTGCAGCAATGGCTGCAGGCCCTTGGCGCACCGCCTGGTTTCAAGCTCGGCGCAGAGGACGACTGGGCCACGCTACTGGCTCGCAACCACGCCGAATGGATGCAGCAACCCGGCGTCAGCCCGAAGAGTGCTGAGCGCCTGCTGGCGTTCTTCAGTCACCCGGAGGTTCAACGCCTGGGCGAGCGTCTGCAGCAAGCCGGCACTGTCGGTTTCCAGCCACAGGAAAATCCACCGCGCGGCTGACCCAGATCAGTCAATGGTTCAATCGGGCCGAACCTCGCGCAACAACCAGGGTCACTTCGAAGAAGACCCTCACGAGGAGAGACCATGATTCGTCAAACCGCTTTGCTTGGCCTGCTGCTGGCCGCCAACCTGAACGCCACACCGATTCTGGCCGCCGAAGGCGACAGCGGCTGCGCCGCCAAACGCCAGGTGCTCCAGGAGAAGATCGACGCAGCGCACAAGAGCGGCAACTCGCGAGAACTGGATGGACTGCAACGAGCACTGGGCAATGTCGATGCCCATTGCGATGACGCTTCACTGCACAAGGAGCGCCTGGCCAGCGTCAAGGAAGCCCGGGAGGAAGTGCAGGAGCGCGAGATGGATCTGCGCGAAGCCATGGGCAAGGGTGATCAGGAGAAGATCGCCAAGCGTCAGGCCAAACTGGCCGAGGCACGCGCCGAACTGCAACAGGCCGAGGCCGAAGCGCGCGCCGATCAGTAAGCGCGGAACGCCTTGTGGCAGGCCTCGCAGCTATCCTCGATGGCCTGCATCGCCGGCTCCAGCTCGGAGCGACGTAGCGGCGGTGCGGTCGCGGCCTGCACCAGCGCGGCAGTGGCCTGCTCCAGATCGCGCGCCATCGACTGGAACTGCTCCTGGCGCTGCCAGACCTCGGGATTGGCCTTGCTGCGCTCGTCGTCACGTACCCGTGGAAAGTGCTGCCAGGGCTCGTGCGACAGGCGCTCCAGCTCACCGGCGCCAGTGATGAAAGCAGACTCGTCGTAGGGAATGCGACCGCGCAGCATCCCACCGAGGTCTTCGCTGACCTTGAGCATCTCCTTGAACGCTGCCTGGCGCTTGCCCAACGGCGAATCGGGATCGACCCCACCACAGGCGGCCAGGGTCAGGCAGGCGCAGGTGAGCAGCAGGCATTTATTCAGGGTCATCGACACGACTTCCGGGCGACAAGGGGGCGCCAGTATCGCGGCTCGCCACGATCGGGCCAAGCGACCTCTTGTCACAACAGCTGTCGTTTGTATGCG
Organism: Ectopseudomonas composti; assembly: GCA_946886245.1. The sequence continues at coordinate 1,931 of CAMPIF010000366.1, forward strand.
TTGGTCAGCCAGGGTTCAGGTACGGAAGCGCCCCAGTTGGCTGTTGAGCTGTTGCACCTCGCCCTGAATCTGCGCACTGACTTGCACCACACTCTCGGTCTCGCCCTGGCTGCGCTGGGCCAGGCTGGAGATGTGCGTTACCCGCTGGTCGATCTCCTGCGCCACCTGGCTCTGCTGTTCTGCGGCCGTAGCGATCTGCGCGTTCAAGGCATTGATGCCATCCACCGCACCGACGATGGTCTGCAGTGCCTCGCTGGCCTGACGGATATGCTGAAGGTTGCCGTCGGCCAGGGCCGCGCTGCGCTGCATCGCCAGAACCGCATCGCGCGCACCACCCTGTAAACGCTGGATGATCGCCTGGATTTCGCCAGTGGACTGCTGGGTACGACTGGCCAGGGTGCGCACCTCGTCGGCGACCACAGCGAAGCCACGCCCTGCCTCGCCGGCGCGCGCGGCCTCGATGGCTGCGTTGAGCGCCAGCAGGTTGGTCTGCTCGGCGATGCCGGTGATCACGTCGAGCACCTTGCCGACACCAGCGGTTTCGGCTTCCAGGCGTTGCACCTGCTCGCCACTGCGCTGCAGCTGCTCCACCAGCTCGGCGATCTGCTGCGCACTGCGCTGTACCACCTGCTTGCCGCTCTGCGCACAATCATCGGCACTGCGCGCCGACTCGGCAGCATGGGCAGCGTGACGCGCGACCTCGGCCACGGTGGCACTCATCTCGTTCATCGCGGTGGCGACCTGATCGAGATCCTCGTACTGGCGCCGCACGCCATCGCCCGCCGATTGCGCGGCACCGACCACACTGCCGACATGCTCCCCGGTACGCTCACCGCTGCGCTTGACCTCCGCCAGCAAGCCACGCACCTGCTCCTGCATGCGGTTGTAGCCCGCGAAGATGCGGCCGATCTCGTTGTCACCCTGACGACCTTCAAGGCTTCGTGTGAAGTCACCGGAGCCGACTCGGGTCAGCGCCCCCTCCACTGCATTGAGGTTGTGCATCAGCGGACGCAGGCCGAACTGGCGGCCCAGCACCACCAGCGCCAGAATGCCCAGCACGCAACCGAACGCCAGCCACATCTGGCGGCGCTGGCTGCCTTCAGCATGCGCGGCCATCAAACCGACGGCCTGGTTCATCTCGCGCAGCAGCTCGACCGACTGCTGCTCGAGGGCCTTGAGATCGACTGCCACATCGCCCGCAACAACGCGCTGCAACTGAGCACGAAAGCCCTGCCAGAGGCCCCCGACCTTGTTCATCTGCGCCTGGACGCTGGGCTCGGCGATGGCGCTGATATTGCGCGCCGCGTTGCCACTCAACAGGTCTCGATGGGCAGCATCGAACTGCGCCATGGTGGCTTCCAGCGTCGCTGCAGGCAGGACACCTTCGCGCAGCAGCAGCGCCTCCTTGGTCATTTTCTGGCTGAGCATGCGCTGCGCGCCGGCGACATTGATGGTCTCCGGCGACACCGACATGCTCAGGTACAGCGCCACCGAGGCGACCACCGCAAGCAGAAACATCAGCGCATAAGAAAACAGAAACTGCTGATTCAGCGTGCGCAGGCCAATGGCGCAGAGCAGTCGATCGAAAAAGGCGGTGGCGGACATGAGAGGCTCCCTGGCAGACGGCGGGAAACCCCGCCAAATAACCAGGAGCAAGCAAGAAAGTGGCCAACGGCCAGCCGCTCTGGAGGCTGATTATCCGCATGAAACGCACCAAAATGACGCAATGACTGACAAGTCACGCGCCTTCTCAGCGCCTCCTTCAGAGTCGGCAGCAAAGGCCGACTAGGCGGACACCACGAACAACGCCGCGATCAGCCCCATCCCGGCGAACCACACCAGCGAGCGCACCGGACCCCAGTCAGCCAGGTAGCAGATGAAATACAGCACGCGGCTGACGATGAAGGCCACGGCCAACTGGTCGAGCAGCCCCTGCTCGGCGCCACCAGCCTGATGGGCAATGATCACCGCAGCGGCGAACGCCGGGGTCACCTCGAAGCCATTGAGCTGCGCGTTGTTGGCCCGCTTGCGCCAGCCGTCCAGGGTGCTCAGGAACGCGCGCGGATCCTGATTGGCGCGCGGTCCGTAGCCGGGGCCAAGGAACTTGGCAGTGGCAGTACCCAGGTAGGGCAGAAAGATGGCGATCAGCACGCACCAGTAGGCGAGGGTCATGGAGGCTCCGCATTCAGACAGTGGAAGGTGCAGCCTGCGCCAGCCCCAGACTGACGTCCATGGCTCGGCGCGAGTATGTGGGCGGCGATCCGGCCAATCCCTCAGTGGCAGATGCCAGCGACGCAGCGCACGGAGCGACGGAAAGCCTTGGGCTGCACGCCGCACGCAGCTATAATCGGCCAGCTTCAAACGACCGGCACAGCTCCGGTCGCTCCCGCCACCTGTCCGAGGGGCGCTGCAGCAGGGCAACCTGTCAGGCTCGGATGGGGCGTTAACCATACGCATCAACGGCGCCCATTCGCAGACAACGAATGGAGAGCTTTCATGAGCGCTGCTTTTAACGATTTCAAAGTCGCCGACATTTCCCTGGCCGATTGGGGCCGCAAGGAACTGATCATCGCCGAATCCGAGATGCCGGCACTGATGGGCCTGCGTCGCAAGTACGCCGCCAGCCAGCCGCTGAAAGGCGCCAAGATCCTCGGCTGCATCCACATGACCATCCAGACCGGCGTGCTGATCGAGACGCTGACCGCCCTGGGCGCCGAAGTACGCTGGTCGTCGTGCAACATCTTCTCCACCCAGGATCAGGCCGCTGCCGCCATTGCCGCCGCCGGTATCCCGGTATTCGCCTGGAAGGGCGAAACCGAAGAAGAGTACGAATGGTGCATCGAGCAGACCATCCTCAAGGACGGCCAGCCGTGGGACGCCAACATGGTGCTGGACGACGGCGGTGACCTGACCGAGATCCTGCACAAGAAATACCCGCAGATGCTCGAGCGCATCCACGGCGTCACCGAAGAGACCACCACTGGTGTGCACCGCCTGCTCGACATGCTCAAGGCCGGCACCCTGAAGGTCCCGGCGATCAACGTCAACGACGCCGTGACCAAGAGCAAGAACGACAACAAGTACGGCTGCCGCCACAGCCTCAACGACGCGATCAAGCGCGGCACC
>CAMPIF010000367.1 GCA_946886245.1 Ectopseudomonas composti
CCCTGCAGCTGACCGGTTTTCTCACCTTCACCCGCCTGCAGGACCTGCGCCTGGAGCAGGGTCATATCGGCCAGTTGATTGCCAATCAACTGGCGCCAGCCACCGAATACGGCGTGCTCAACGACAACCTCAGTACCCTGGAAAGCCTGCTGCGCGCCACCCTCGGCACCCCCGACGTGCGTTTCGTTGAAGTACGCGACCGCGACGACAACATTCTGGTGTATGTCGAACGGCCCAAGGAACAAGGCCATAGCACGCCGCAGGTCGAGGTGTTCCAGGCACCGATTCGCCTGCAGGGCCAACCTGCGCGCACGCACGTGCTGCCACCTTTGGGCAAGACACTCGGCGACGGCTACCTGGGCCGGGTGGTGGTGGGCATGTCCAACGACACCTTCAATACGCGCCAGCAAGAGATACTGTTCAAGGCCGGTATTCTGTCGCTGTTGGCGCTACTGCTGACCTTTCTCCTCGCCAGACGCCTGGCCAGGCGTCTGGCGCAGCCGCTGAGTGCCATGGGGCAGGCCCTGGAGCGCATCCAGAGCGGCGACTATCAGCCCTCGCTGATCGAGCGCGGCAATGACGAACTGACCGACCTTGCCCGGCATATCAACAACCTCGCCTGCGCCCTCGAGCAGAGCGGTCGCGAGCAGCAACAGGCGATTGGCGAACTGATCCAGGCACGCGAGGAATCCGAACAGGCCAACCGGGCCAAGTCTGACTTCCTGGCCATGATGAGCCATGAACTGCGCACGCCCATGAACGGCGTGCTGGGCATGCTGCAACTGCTGGAAACCACCAGCCTGAACGACGAACAGAATGAATACGCCGCATTGGCCACCGAGTCCACCGAGCACCTGCTCAAGGTGATCAACGACATCCTCGATTTCTCGCGGATAGAACGTGGCGCCCTAGAGCTAGAAGCCATTCCCTTCAGCCTGCTGGAGCTGCTGCAAGGCTCGGTGCAGGTATTCCAGCACAGTGCTCAGCAACGCGGCCTGCAACTGCTGCTGGAAACCCAGCCAGGCCTGGAGCAGATGGAGATGCGCGGCGACCCCACGCGCATCCGGCAGATTCTGGTCAATCTGATCGGCAACGCACTGAAGTTCACCGAAGAAGGCCAGATTCGCGTGGAAACCCGCTGGCAGAAGCTGGATGACCAGGTGCTGTGGTTCACCTGCGCCGTACGCGACAGCGGCATCGGCATCGACGACGAGCGCCTGGAGCATATGTTCGATGCCTTCCAGCAGGCGGACACCTCGATTTCCCGCCGCTACGGCGGCACCGGCCTCGGCCTGCCGATCGCCCGCACCCTGGCCGAACGCATGGGCGGCACCCTGCGCGCGGAAAGCCAGCTGGGCGCGGGCTCGGTGTTCACCCTGGAAATACCGCTGCCCTTTCTGGCCCGCAACGAACCCGCACCACGCAGTGACAACCAGAACCTGGGCAGCGGCGACGGTCAGGCGGTGTTGCTGGTGGAGGACAATCCGGTCAACCAGACGGTCATCGAGGCCATGTTGCGCAGCCTGGGTTATCAGGTCAGTCTGGTCGGCGATGGTCAGCAGGCCGTACAGAACTGCTGCCGACACGAATACGCCGCTATCCTGATGGACTGCAGGCTGCCCCTGATGGACGGTTACGAGGCAACGCGGCAGATCCGCCAGTTCCAGCAATACCAACAGGTGCCGATCATCGCCCTGACCGCCAACGCCCTGCAGGGTGACCGCGAAGCCTGTCTGGAGGCGGGAATGAACGATTACCTGGCAAAACCGTTCAAACGAGCAGATCTGCAACGCATTCTGCTGCGCTGGCTGCCAGCCCGACCATAGGCGAGTGGCGCCCGTGACAAGGTGGCGTTACAAGGGGAAACTGCTGTGCCTGTGACAATGTAGAGCCGGCAGAGTACAACTGTACTCAGTGCGCTGTGACTTTCACCACAACGCAACAGTCTATGACTAGGCTGCCGGCAGACGCCTATGCAGGCGTGGCCGGCCAGGACGATTCGCCCAGCCTTAGAAGCGTGGGGACAATTGAGGAGCTCGCATGACAAGACAAAACGCCTACACCCGGGAAGATCTGCTCGCCTGCAGCCGCGGCGAACTGTTCGGCCCGGGGAACGCGCAACTGCCCGCCCCAAACATGCTGATGATCGATCGCATCGCTCACATCAGCGAAACCGGCGGCAAGTACGGCAAGGGCGAAATCGTCGCTGAGCTCGATATCAATCCGGACCTGTGGTTCTTCGGCTGCCACTTCGAGGGCGATCCGGTCATGCCGGGCTGCCTCGGTCTCGACGCCATGTGGCAGTTGGTCGGTTTCTACCTCGGCTGGCAAGGCAACCCGGGCCGCGGTCGTGCCCTGGGCAGCGGCGAAGTGAAATTCTTCGGTCAGGTACTGCCGACCGCCAAGAAGGTCACCTACAACATTCACATCAAGCGCACCATCAGCCGTTCGCTGATCCTCGGCATCGCCGATGGCACCGTGGCCGTCGACGGTCGCGAAATTTATAGCGCCGAAGGCCTGCGCGTCGGCCTGTTCACCTCCACCGACAGTTTCTGAAGGACTTGCACATGCGTCGTGTAGTGATCACCGGTCTGGGCATCGTTTCCTGCCTGGGCAATGACAAAGAAGCCGTTGCCGGCAGCCTTCGCGCGGGCAAATCAGGCATCCGTTTCAACCCCTCCTACGCCGAAATGGGCCTGCGTAGTCATGTCTCCGGTTCGGTCAACCTGAACCTGGAAGAGCTGATCGACCGCAAACTGCTGCGCTTCATGGGCGACGCTGCGGCCTTTGCCTATCTGTCGATGGAACAGGCGATCAAGGATTCCGGCCTCAGCGAAGAGCAGATTTCCAATCCGCGCACCGGCCTGATCGCCGGTTCCGGTGGCGCTTCCACCGTCAACCAGATGGAAGCCATCGATACCCTGCGCGAAAAAGGCGTCAAGCGCATCGGCCCATACCGCGTGACCCGCACCATGGGCAGCACCGTATCGGCGTGCCTGGCGACTCCGTTCAAGATCAAGGGCGTCAACTTCTCCATCTCCTCGGCCTGCGCCACCAGCGCGCATTGCATCGGCCAGGCCATGGAGCAGATCCAGCTGGGCAAACAGGACGTGGTCTTCGCCGGCGGCGGCGAAGAAGAGCACTGGAGCCAGAGCTGCCTGTTCGACGCCATGGGCGCCCTCTCCACCCAGTACAACGAAACCCCGGAAAAGGCCTCGCGCGCCTACGACGCCAAGCGTGACGGTTTCGTCATCGCCGGTGGTGGCGGCATGGTCGTGGTCGAGGAGCTGGAACACGCTCTGGCTCGCGGCGCCAAGATCTACGCGGAAATCGTCGGCTACGGCGCCACCAGCGACGGCTACGACATGGTCGCCCCGAGCGGCGAAGGTGCGATCCGCTGCATGCAGCAAGCGCTGGCCACCGTCGACACCCCGATCGACTACCTCAACACCCACGGCACCTCGACGCCGGTTGGCGACGTTGCGGAAATCAAAGGTGTGCGCGCCGTGTTCGGCGACAAGGCTCCGGCCATCAGCTCGACCAAGAGCCTGTCCGGCCACAGCCTCGGCGCTGCCGGCGTGCAGGAAGCGATCTACTGCATGCTGATGATGGAAGGCAACTTCATCGCCGCTTCGGCCAATATCGACGAGCTCGACCCGGAAGTCGCCGACATGCCGATCCAGCTCACCACCGTCGAGAACGCCAAGCTCGATACCGTGATGAGCAACAGCTTCGGCTTCGGTGGCACCAACGCCACCCTGGTGCTCAAGCGCTGGACTGGCAAGTAACAGCTGTCGCGGTAAAGAAAACGGCGCCTTCGGGCGCCGTTTTCGTTCGTGCTTCTTTCTCCCTTCCCCCACTGGCGGGAGAAGGGCTGGCCGCGCCTCAGACCTTGAAGCGCGCGACCAGGTTGTTCAGATCGATCGCCAGGCGCGACAGCTCCTGGCTGGCCGCGCTGGTCTGGTTGGCACCCGCCGAACTCTGCAGCGAAAGATCGCGAATATTGACCAGATTGCGATCCACTTCCCTCGCTACCTGAGCCTGCTCTTCCGACGCGCTGGCAATCACCAGGTTGCGTTCGTTGATCGAGGAAATGGCCTGAGTGATCAGCTCCAGTGCCGTCCCCGCCGCCTGGGCTACCTCAAGAGTGGAACGAGCGCGACTGTTGCTGCTCTGCATCGAGCCGACCGCCTGATCGGTGCCACTTTGAATGGCGCCGATCATCTGCTCGATCTCCTGGGTGGATTGCTGAGTGCGATGCGCCAGCGCGCGCACCTCGTCAGCCACCACGGCGAAGCCGCGCCCTGCATCACCGGCCCGCGCCGCCTCGATGGCCGCGTTGAGGGCCAGCAGGTTGGTCTGCTCGGCGATGGAGCGGATCACGTCGAGCACCTTGCTGATCTCACGCACTCGCTCGGCCAACTTCTCGACCTCCCCCGCAGTGCCGTTCACGTCATCGGCCAACTGACTGATCGAGCTCACGGTCTGGCGCACCTGCTCGCGCCCCTGCAGCGCCGTGGCATTGGATTCGCGCGATGCCTCGGAGGTGCTCACCGCATTGCGCGCGACCTCTTCGACCGCCGCAGTCATCTCGTTGACTGCCGTAGCGGCCTGCTCGATCTCGGTGTTCTGCTGATGCAGGCCGCGAGTCGAATCTTCGGTCACCGCATGTAGCTCTTCGGATGCCGATGCCAGTTGATTGGACGAGTCGGCGATGCTCTGGATAGTGCCGCGCAGACTCTGCTGCATGCTTTTCAGGGCGCTGAGCAAGCGCGCGGGCTCGTCGCTACCTTCAGCATGAATCACCTGCGTCAGATCGCCAGATGCCACCACCTCGGCCACCCGCACCGCTTCACTCAGCGGCGCGACAATGCTGCGCGTCAACAGCATCGCCAGCACGATGGTAGCCAGGGTCGCCAGAATCATCATGGCGATGACCCAGATACGTGCCGACTCCGCCACCTGCCTGGCCGATTCGCCTGCTGCCACAGCGCTCACACGATTCATCTCGATCAGCTTGGCGAGGCCCTGCATCATGG
>CAMPIF010000368.1 GCA_946886245.1 Ectopseudomonas composti
GGATCTGCTGAAGCAGTCCTCTCAGAAAGTCGAGCGCCTCGATAAAACGCTGCTCGATGAGCATATCGCCTCTCTCGACCAGCAGATCAGTCGCCAGTTGGACGCCATCATGCACCATGAAGACTTCCAGCGCGTCGAGTCGACCTGGCGTGGAGTCAAGTCACTGATCGACCAGACCGATTTTCGTCGCAACGTGCGCATCGAGCTGCTCGACATCAGCAAGGAACACCTGGTGCAGGACTTCGAGGACGCGCCGGAAATCGCCCAGAGCGGACTCTACGTTCACACCTATACCAATGAGTACGACACACCCGGTGGCGAGCCGATTGGCGCCGCCATCTCCAACTACGAATTTGGTCGTGGCCCGCAGGACATCGCGTTGCTGCGCAATATCTCCAAGGTTGCCGCCGCCGCACACATGCCCTTCATCGGCTCGGTCGGCCCGGCCTTCTTCGGCAAGGAGTCGATGGAAGAGGTCGCCGCGATCAAGGACATCGGCAACTACTTTGACCGCGCCGAATACCTGAAGTGGAAGTCCTTCCGCGATAGCGATGACTCCCGTTACATCGGCCTGACCATGCCGCGTGTGCTGGGTCGCCTGCCCTATGGCCCTGACACCGTGCCGGTGCGCAGCTTCAACTACATCGAGAGTGTGAAGGGGCCGGATCACGACAAGTATCTCTGGACCAACGCCTCGTTCGCCTTCGCTGCCAACATGGTGAAGAGCTTCATCAACAACGGCTGGTGCGTGCAGATTCGTGGGCCGCAAGCCGGCGGTGCCGTGACCGACCTGCCGATCCATCTCTACGACCTGGGCACCGGCAACCAGGTGAAGATTCCATCCGAGGTGATGATCCCGGAAACCCGAGAGTTCGAGTTCGCCAACCTGGGGTTCATTCCGCTGTCGTACTACAAGAACCGGGACTACGCATGCTTCTTCAGTGCCAATAGCGCGCAGAAGCCGGCGCTCTATGAAACAGCGGACGCGACGGCCAACAGCCGCATCAACGCGCGTCTGCCCTACATCTTCTTGCTGTCGCGCATCGCCCATTACCTGAAGCTGATCCAGCGTGAAAACATTGGTACCACCAAGGACCGTCGTGTCCTCGAGCTGGAGCTGAACAACTGGATTCGCGGTCTGGTTACCGAAATGACCGACCCCGGTGATGATCTGCAGGCCTCTCACCCCCTGCGCGATGCCAAGGTCACGGTTGAGGATATCGAGGACAACCCTGGCTTCTTCCGCGTGAAGCTCTATGCCGTTCCCCACTTCCAGGTGGAAGGCATGGACGTGAACCTGTCCCTGGTCTCGCAGATGCCCAGGGCCAAAGCCTGAGTGTTCACACGGAAGTCATCCATGAAGATCGATCTTCCCTTATGGGGGGCGGGGGCCTTGCTGTCCCCGCAGCAATTCCAGCAGCAGGCCCGGTGGGAGGCCTGGACAAATGAATGCCTGGCACGTCTCTCACGCGCTCACCCATGGGGCGTCCAGGTTGCGGCGTTCGATCTGGACGCGCTGAGGCTTGGCAAGCTCAAGGCCACACGTCTGCGTGTGCGGATGCAGGACGGCACGCTGATCGACAGTGATGCGTCCGACCGTCTGCCGCCGGCGGTAGAGCTTGGCCGGCTGACCGAGGAGGGCGTTTCTACCGTCACCTTACTGCTGGCGTTGCCGCTCGAACATGCCAGCGGCGACAACTGCCTGCTCGACGAAGGCAAAGCCTGCAAACCGACACGCTATCGTCGAGACTGGCGCGAGGTGCAGGATCTCTTCGGTGATGAGAGCCAGTCCATCGCCGTGCTCGAGCATGTGTTGTCCCTGCGTCTGGACAGCGATGAGAACGCCGAGTACCTGACCTGTCCGATTGCACGTGTGGTCCGCGACGTGCAGGGCATCTGGACGCTCGATCAGCGGTTTGTCCCGCCGCTGCTCAGCTTCGATGCCCAGCCGCAACTGCTCGTTCAGCTGGACAACCTGATGACCCAGTTGGCCGCCAAACGTAGCCGCTTGATGGCGATGCGCCGCGAGAGTAACCAGCGTATGGCCGACTTCGCGGTGGCCGATGTCTCGCTGTTCTGGCTGCTCAATGCCCTGAACAGTTATCAGCCCGTGCTGGCTGATCTGCTGGCTCACCCGGCAAGGCATCCCGAGGTGGTCTACCTGGAGCTCATCAAGCTGGCGGGCAGTCTTCTCACCTTCTCACTCGAACACGACATCGGCGCCATACCGGCTTATCGGCATGAGCAGCTGGAGGCGGTCTTCCCACCGTTGTTCACGCTGATTTCCACCCTGCTCGAGGCCAGCCTGCCGTCCCGCGTCATCGCACTGGATCTCGAGCATCCCAACGCACACCGTTGGCAAGTGGCGTTGAACGATGCTCGGCTGCGCGATGCCGAGGCTGTCGATTTCTACCTGTCGGTGCGTTCCAGCCTGCCGGCTGCTCAGGTACAGAGCCAGTTCCCGCGCCTGTGCAAGGTAGGGGCTCCGGACGATGTCGACCATCTCGTCAACGTGGCCCTCGACGGTGTGCCGCTGGTGCCGCTCGGCCACGTGCCGGCAGCGATTCCGGTGCGCCTGGGCAATCTGTACTTCGCCTTCGACCTGAGCCATCCCAAGGCACGCGACATGCTGGCTTCAGGTACCTGCGCCCTGTACGTCCCCGGCACGCTCGGAGAGGTCCAGCTGGATCTGTTCGCGGTGCTGCGCTCATGACCAAGGTCTTTGGAACATCACCAATCGTGGATATCGATGCCCTGCTGCAGGACAGCTACCTGTTGGTCGTGGAGTTGCAACAGAAGGCCGCACCCAAGGATGGCGAAGAGCTGTGGAAGCATTGCATGGCGCAAGTCGAGCAGTGTCGCACCCGTCTGATCGACGCCGGCGTGAGTCAGCGCGCAGTCAATCAGATTGGCTATGCGCAGTGCGCACTGCTCGATGAGACCGTGCTGCGTCATGCCTCGACGCAGGCGCATGCGGTATGGGCGGCCAAGCCGCTGCAGGCGCATTTCTTCAACCGTCACCAGGCAGGTGAGCAACTCTACGAGGACATGCGCGAAGCCCTGGCTGAACCTGCTCCCGACCTGCGAGTCCTGACCTGCTATCACCGCGTGTTGATGCTGAGTTTCCTGGGGCGCTATCGCACTGAGAGCGCAGCGGAGCGCGAGCAATTGCTGGCGGCCCTCTGCGAGCAGGTTGAACCCTTCGCGGCGTCGGGCTCCACTCCGCTACTGGTCGCCGTCCAGGGCTTCGGTGCAGATCAACCCGTCAGCAGTAACGAAACCCCGGAGGGGCGAGCAGCCAACCGCCGGGTCGACATCCGCCTGGTACCTGAGTCGGGAGCCTGCGCGCTTGCGCCTCAGGTATCCGGCGGCCAACCCCAGCCGCGGCAACAGCCGTCGGCGAATGTGCATCTGTAGAAGGAACTTCACATGGCTATTCCAGTTTATCTGTGGCTCAAAGACGATGGCGGTGCGGACATCAAAGGCTCGGTCGACGTGCAACAGCGCGAAGGTAGCGTCGAAGTGGTGGCACAGGATCACAGCCTGTACATCCCGACCGACAACAACACCGGCAAGCTGACCGGCGCCCGCATCCATACGCCGTTCAACTTCACCAAGGAAATCGATGCCTCCAGCCCTTACCTGTACAAGGCGGTGAGCACCGGCCAAACCCTCAAGAGCGCCGAGTTCAAGTGGTACCGCATCGACGACGCCGGCCAGGAAGTCGAGTACTTCAACACCCTGCTGGAGAACGTCAAGGTCGTCAAAGTCGCGCCGAAAATGCACGACGTGAAAGACCCGTCCAAGGAAAAGCACAACCACCTGGAACAGGTTGAGCTGCGCTACGAGAAGATCACCTGGACCTTCAAGGACGGCAACATCATCCACTCCGACGCCTGGAACGAGCGTCAGAGCGCTTAAACGTGTCCCATCGGCCGGCGGGGTACCGCCGGTCGATGCTCGCTGAATACCCCTACGCCCAAGCAAGGATCGCCCCATGGCCCAGTCCACTCATCTGCTGCGTCGCCTCAATCCCTATTGCGCCCAGGCGCTGAGCGCCGCCGCGTCGCTGTGCCAGACCCGCACCCACCCCTTCATCACCGTCGAGCACTGGCTGCTCAAACTGATGGAGCAGGGCGAGGGCGATCTGACCCTGATCGCACGTCGCTACGAATGGGACATGGACAGCCTGTGGCAGGGACTGCTGGACCATCTCGATAGCTTGCCGCGCAGTGTGCGCGACAAGCCGCAGTTGTCTGCCAAATTGCAGCAGCTGATCAAGGACGCCTGGCTCTTCGCTTCCCTGCACGAAGATGCCCAAACCCTGCGCTCGGCCCACCTGCTGGCGGCTCTGCGCGAGACACCGAGCCTGCTCGAATGCGCTGCCGCCTGGCCGTTGCTCAGCGTCGCCGACACCCAGATCGAACGCCTGCTGACGCTGCTCAATGAGCAGTCCAGGGAGCGCCCGGCGCTTCAGCAGGAAGCGGCTCTGGCCGAGACGCCACGATCTGCCCCAGGCACGTCTTCGGCCAGGAGCGATGGTCACACCGCCATCCTCGACAAGTTCACCCAGGACATCACCGCCAAGGCCTGGGCAGGCGCTATCGACCCGGTCTTCGGGCGCGACAACGAAATCCGCCAGGTCATCGACATTCTCGGCCGTCGGCGCAAGAACAACCCGATCCTGGTCGGCGAGCCTGGCGTGGGCAAGACTGCGCTGGTCGAAGGGCTGGCCCTGCGGATTGCCGACGGCAACGTGCCGGACAGCCTCAAGCAGGTCAGCGTGCGCACGCTCGACCTCGGCTTGCTGCAGGCAGGGGCGGGCGTGAAGGGCGAGTTCGAGCAGCGTCTGAAGAACGTCATCGATGCCGTCCAGCAATCGCCCACGCCGATCCTGCTGTTCATCGACGAAGCCCACACCCTGATCGGCGCCGGCAACCAGGCCGGAGGCGCCGATGCCGCCAACCTGCTCAAACCCGCCCTGGCACGGGGCGAACTGCGCACCATCGCCGCCACCACCTGGTCCGAATACAAAC
>CAMPIF010000369.1 GCA_946886245.1 Ectopseudomonas composti
GGCCAGGCCGTAACGCAGCTGACGCTTCTCCAGCTCGTCGAGCAGCGTGCCGAGGATGGCGCAACCGGTGGCGCCCAGCGGGTGGCCCATGGCGATGGCGCCACCGTTGACGTTGACCTTGCTCTCGCTCACGCCCATGTCCTTCATGAACTTCATCACCACCGAGGCAAAGGCCTCGTTGACCTCGAACAGGTCGATGTCGTCGATGGACAGTCCGGCCTTGGCCAGCGCCTTGCGCGTGGCCGGCGCCGGGCCGGTGAGCATGATGGTCGGGTCGGTGCTGGTCACGGCGGTGGCGACGATGCGCGCACGAGGTTTCAGGCCAAGTTCCTTGCCCTTGGCCGCCGAGCCGATCAGCATCAGCGCGGCGCCATCGACGATGCCGGAGCTGTTGCCTGGCGTGTGCACGTGCTCGATGCGCTCGACATGGCTGTATACGCGCAGCGCGGTGGCGTCGAAGCCCATCTGCCCCATCATCTCGAAGCTGGGCTTGAGCTTGCCCAAACCGTCCAGAGTCGAGTCGCCGCGAATGAACTCGTCATGGTCGAGCAGCACGATGCCGTTCTGGTCGGTCACCGGCACCAACGACCTGGCGAACGCACCATCGGCACTGGCACGCGCGGCCTTCTGCTGCGAGCGCAGGGCGAAGGCATCGACATCGGCGCGGCTGAAGCCCTCCAGGGTGGCGATCAGGTCGGCGCCGATGCCCTGCGGCACGAAGTTGCTGTGGATATTGGTTTCCGGGTCCATCACCCAGGCGCCGCCATCGGAGCCCATGGGCACGCGCGACATGGACTCCACGCCACCGACCACCACCAGATCCTCGAAGCCCGAGCGCACCTTCATCGCGCCCATGTTCACCGCCTCCAGCCCCGACGCGCAGAAACGGTTGAGCTGCACGCCGGCGACGCTGACGTCCCAGTCCGCGACCAGGGCGGCGGTCTTGGCGATATCGGCGCCCTGATCGCCCACCGGTGTCACGCAGCCCAGAACGATGTCGTCCACCTGGCTGGTATCCAGGTCATTGCGCGTTTGCAGGGCGTTGAGCAGGCCGGCAACCAGCTGGACGGGCTTGACGCTGTACAGCGCACCGTCCTTCTTGCCCTTGCCACGGGGCGTGCGCACCGCGTCGAAAATATATGCTTCGGTCATGGCGTCCTCGGAGACTATTACGGCGCTGGCGGAACATCATGCCCTGGCCACGCCTGTTCTTATTGAGCCTGCTTACCATAACGCCGGGACATCAGCGCTCAATGACCTAAGCGCTCAGCACCATTGACCGCTGAGCTCAGACGAACGGTCGTTTGCTCGAACTGACCACGGCAAGGGCGAGCAAGCTGTCTGCCTCAAGGTCTGCGGCATGTTCAACGACGACGCACATAGCTCGAGCTTTCTAGAAAGCCCTGGCTAGAAACCAAGTCATCTAAGCAGGTTGTGACGCCAACCCTAGAGTTATTCATGCGCGCAGCAGAAAGCGGCGCAGGGAGCCGCCGCCGGGTCATGCCGGGGTGGTGAATCAGAACAACGCCCAGACGTGACGCTGCGACCCGCCAGGCAGTACGGCAGGCGCCCGGCGCCACCCCCATAACAAAAAATTGCCGGGAGCAATTCTTGACGTCGCTGGCGACGACCCGAAGGGTTGACGCCGGAGATGGCAGGCAACAACAAAAGGCATACGGCCATGTTCAAGCAGCCGAAATACCGCCAGGCTGGCGTCATCCTGTTCGCCACGGCGGTCATCCTGATCCTTCCCAATCTGACCCGTCTGGTCAGTTGAACCTCCACAGCTCCCGCCACTGTGCCGACGCCGTAGCGCGCTCAGCGCAGTGCGGGTATCCACCACGCCAACAGCAGCGGAATCAACACGAAGGCCAGCAGCGTCGAACAGAGCACCAGACTGGCGACCTGCTCCGGTGAACGACCGGCGCGCACGGCGAACAGGTAGTTGAACACCGCCACCGGCATCGACGATTGCAGCACCAGTACGGCATGCGCCAACGGCTGCAGGCCGACAGCCCAGCCGATGATCCAGCCCAGTGCCGCACCACAGAGAATGCGCAGCAAGCCCAGCAACAGGCCATCGCCCAGATGCTGCACGCGAATACTGGCCAGCGAAACGCCCAGCGTGATCAGCATCATGGGAATGGTCATCCCACCCAACAGGTCGACAGTGTTGGCCAGCCAGCGCGGCAGTTCGAAATCGAGAAACAGTACCGCAAGCACCAGCGCCAGACTGATCATGATCGGGTTGAGCAACAAGCCCTTGAGTGAACCCTCAGCTCCGGACAGCAGCATACCGATACTGAAATGCCCCACCGACAGCACCAGGAAGAACGCCACCGCCAACGCCAGGCCGGGCTCACCGAAGGCGAAAAGCGCCATCGGCAGGCCCATGTTGCCCGAGTTCGGGAACAGGTAGGCCGGCACCAGGACTTTCCAGTCTATGGCGAACAAACGACTCAGCAACCAGCCAATCGCGCCCATGGCACAGGTCACCAGTACGCAGGCCAGCGCCATCTGCGAGAACGCGCCAAGATCCAGTTCCGCCCGGCTCAGTGTCGACAGCACCAGGCAGGGCGTACCGATATTGAGCACCAGGCGCGCGACGAAATCGGTGGGATAGGCGTGACCGCTGCGCACCCAGCCATAGCCAATGCCTGCAGCAATCAAAACCGGGGCC
The DNA here is from genome assembly GCA_946886245.1 of Ectopseudomonas composti. The sequence goes on from CAMPIF010000369.1 coordinate 2,681, forward strand.
AGAACAGCGAAAAGCTCGGCTAACATCTACCACTCCCGTCACGTCGAGCGAGGCATCCTAGACTGCACGCAAGGCTCGGGCAATGATGACGGGCTGATCAATCCACTCTGGAGTACGCCATGCGCCTGATTCTCCTATTCGCCGGCCTCCTCGGCCTGCTCACTGCCCAAGCGAGTGAAATCGACCAGGCTGCCGCCATTTCCGCTTTGCAGCAAAGCGACAGCCTGCTGATCGATGTACGCAGCGCCGAGGAGTTCGCTGACGGTGCGCTGCCTGGTGCGATCCGCATCGGCCACGAAGACATCGCTGCACAGATCGCCAGCGTCGCGCCGGACAAGGACCGCCCGTTGGTGCTGTATTGCCGCAGTGGGCGCCGCTCGGCCCTGGCCCAGCAGAGCCTGGAAGAAATGGGCTACACCCGGGTGATCAATGCCGGCGCCTATGACGAGCTGCTGCCATTGATGAACAATGACGAATGAAAGCCGCCCTGCTTCTGGCGTTGACCATTCTGAGCAGCGTTGCGCAGGCTGCCGAATTCGAGGTGCAGCTCAACGACGGCCAGCACAGGTGGAGCAGCAGCGAACTGCTGAATCACCCACAAGCTCGGGATATCGATATCGCCGATGACGTCAGCTACAAGCGCCCCATGCAGTACCGCGCCGTGCCGATAAGTGCATTGCTGGAGGGTGTTGCGCCCGGCGACCACCTGCAGGCCGTGGCCCAGGACGGCTTTGCCGCAGAACTACCCGCCGCGATCCTGCTGGCCAAGGAAGGCGCGAAAGCCTGGCTGGCCATCGAAGATCCACAACATCCCTGGCCGCCACTGACGCAGGGCAAACCCAGCGCAGGCCCCTTCTATCTGGTCTGGACCGATCCCGCCGCCAGCCAGATCGGCCCCGAGCAGTGGCCCTTTCAGGTTGTCAGGATTCGTCAGCTGGCGCCGGTCGAGCTGCGCTTCCCTGCCCTGCTACCGGCACCGGATGCCTGCGCTGACATCCTGGCAGGCTTCGCGGCCTACCAGAAGAACTGCATGGCCTGCCATCGCCTCAACGGCGCGGGCGACTCCGAGTTCGGCCCTGACCTGAACATCCCGCACAACCCGACCGAGTACTTCGCCGGCGATTTCCTGCGCCAGTACATCCGTGACCCGCAGAGCCTGCGGCGCTGGCCGCAGGGGCGCATGCCGGCGTTCAACGAGCAGCTATTGCCACCTGCCGAACTGGAGCAATTGATCGCCTACCTGGGGCACATGGCCCAGCGCAAGAACGCCCCGTAACCTGCGGGTAGGGTGCGCCGTGCGCACCGGTGTGGTGGCGCGGCGTCTGCGCTGCACGCGGCGCACCCAACGTCATGACCGCCTATCGGCGCCTCACTGCTGGCGCACCTGCAGCAAGGGCGCGACCTGCACCTGCGCGTGCATCTGCTCGCAACCGCCGCCACGGCGCATGCCGCGTACCGGGCAGGCATCGAGGTAATCCAGGCCCACAGCCAGCTTGAGGTGACGTTCCGGGCGCGCCAGGCAGTTGGTCACGTCGAAGCTGTACCAGGCGTCGCCCACCCAGGCCTCGGCCCAGGCATGGCTGGCCAGGTGCTCGGCGTCATCGGTGTACAGGTAGCCCGACACATAGCGCGCCGGCACGCCGAGGCTGCGCGCACAGGCAAGGAAGGCATGGGTGTGATCCTGGCAAACGCCACGCCGGCCAGCGAAAGCCTCGGCGGCACTGGTGTCCACCTCGGTGATGCCCGGCTGGTAGGCGATATGGGCATTGAGCGCATGCATCAGGTCGATCAAACCGTTGCGATCCGCACGTGCCTTGCTCTGCTGCGCGGCGAATTCGCGGATGGCGTCGTCGGCCTGGGTCAACCGGGTGAAACGCAGGAACGGCAGCGCCGACTGGCGCTCATGCTCGGCCTCGCAGGTTTCGTCGATGTCCACCTGACCACGGGCGCCGATGACGATGGACTCGTGCGGCTCGTCCAGGGTCAGCACATGCAGGATGTTGCCGTAGGGATCGAGCTGAGCATGCACCGGGCGCGGCAGATCGAGCTGCCAGCTGAGCACCTGCTGGCGCTCGCTGTCGTGCGGGGTCAGGCGCAGGTACTGGATGCTCGCGCGCACCTGATCATCGTAATGGTAGGTGGTGTCATGGCTGATCGAGAGTCTCATGCGACCTCCAGGTAGGACGTATGGATGGTGTTGCCCAGCTGGCGCACCAGCAGGATGAAGTCGGTAAGCCAGGCGTGCAGGCCTTCGTCGAGCACTTCGTCGATGCTGGTGTAGCGCAGCCGCGCATCCAGCTCGGCAGCCAGGCGCTGCGC
>CAMPIF010000370.1 GCA_946886245.1 Ectopseudomonas composti
TCATGGGCGCGACCATGTTCATCCAGCAGCAGCTCAACCCGACGCCGCCGGACCCCATGCAGGCCCGCGTGCTGAAGCTGATGCCGATCATCTTCACCTTCTTCTTCCTGTGGTTCCCTGCAGGTCTGGTGCTGTACTGGGTGGTCAACAACTGCCTGTCCATCGCCCAGCAGTGGTACATTACGCGCAAGATCGAAGCGGCAGCGAAACCGGCCAACGCCTGATTCGCCAAGGCTTCCAAGCATCAAGCAAACGCCCCATGATTGGGGCGTTTTGCTATCCAGGCATTTGTCGTAGGAGCGAGCTCTGCTCGCGAATCTCTGTATCCACAGGCTTTGCGAGCAGAGAACCAGGCTTGCCCTCGCTCCTATATTCAGTCGTACGCATCGAGTAAACCGCCATGAACCACGCCCGAGATACCATCGCAGCCGTCGCCACCGCCCAGGGTCGGGGTGGAGTGGGCATCGTGCGGGTATCCGGCCCTCTTGCGGGTCAATTGGCTCAGGCCATCTGCAGGCGCGAGTTGAAGCCACGCTTCGCTCATCACGGGCCCTTCTATGGCGAGAGCGAGCTGACACTGGACGAAGGCCTGGCCATCTACTTTCCCGGCCCCAATTCCTTCACCGGTGAGGACGTGCTGGAGCTACAGGGCCATGGTGGCCCGGTGGTGCTCGATCTGCTGCTACGCCGCTGCATGGCGTTGGGTGCACGCCTGGCACGCCCAGGTGAGTTCAGCGAGCGCGCCTTCCTCAACGACAAGCTCGACCTGGCTCAAGCCGAGGCGATTGCCGATCTGATCGAGGCCAGCTCCGAACAGGCTGCGCGCAATGCGCTGCGTTCGCTACAGGGCGAGTTCTCCAGACGGGTGCATGCACTGACCGAATCGCTGATCCAGCTGCGCATCTACGTCGAAGCCGCCATCGACTTCCCCGAGGAGGAGATCGACTTTCTCGCCGATGGCCATGTGCTGAACCAGCTCGACAGCGTGCGCGCAGACTTATCCACAGTGCTGCGCGAAGCCGGCCAGGGCGCCTTGCTGCGCGACGGCATGACCGTGGTCATCGCCGGCCGGCCCAATGCCGGCAAATCCAGCCTGCTCAATGCTCTGGCCGGGCGTGAAGCCGCCATCGTCACCGATATTGCCGGCACCACCCGCGACGTGCTGCGCGAACATATCCACATCGACGGCATGCCCCTGCACGTGGTCGACACCGCAGGCCTGCGTGACACCGACGACCAGGTCGAGCGCATCGGCGTGGAGCGCGCGCTCAAGGCCATCGGCGAGGCTGATCGCGTGCTGCTGATGGTGGACTCCACCGCGCCGGAAGCGGCTGATCCTTTCGCCCTGTGGCCAGAGTTTCTCGAGCAGCGCCCGGACCCGGCCCGCGTCACCCTGATCCGCAACAAGGCCGACCTTTCCGGCGAAGCGGTCGCGCTGCAAACCAGCGCCGATGGCCACGTCACCCTCAGCCTGTCGGCCAAATCCGCAGACGGCCTGGAACTGCTGCGCGAACACCTGAAAGCCTGCATGGGTTATCAACAGACCGCCGAAAGCGGCTTCAGCGCGCGGCGCCGTCACCTCGAAGCGCTGCATCAGGCCGAGCAGTACATCGAGCACGGCCGCAACCAGCTCACCCTGATGGGCGCGGGCGAGTTGCTGGCAGAGGATCTGCGCATGGCCCAGCAAGCGCTGGGGGAGATCACTGGCGCCTTCAGCAGCGACGATCTGCTGGGGCGCATCTTCTCCAGCTTCTGCATCGGTAAGTGAAGCCACATACTCAGGCGCTCTGCATTCACCATCCTCTTATCCACAGCTAGCCTGTAGGAGCGGATTTATCCGCGAAAAGAGCATAGGTCGCGTCATCAATCCTGTTCGTGCTGCCTTCCCGGACTTCATTCGGGCTACGAACTGCAGGCCAGACGCAGTCTGCGTCTCAGACTGGTACCGATGGCAATCGTCGGCTCACCCAGCCCTCCTTACATAAGCTTGAGACCCATCAAGGGCTAACACGGCACTGTGACAATGCCCGGTTTTCAGCCGAATTCCGGGCTCTCTGAAGATTTATTCATAGCGAAATAAACCCTGTGGAAAACCGCACCTGAACCCTGCTCATAACCCTATGACAAAGCTGGGCGTAACTACCCCTGTGGGTAACTGGCACTTTCATCCACAGTGGTTCAGCAGCTTTCTCAGTGGAACCGAGCAGGAATGACACAGGCTTATCATTCGCTGTACACCAGTCGCCGCATGGCTTAGAAAGCTTTATCCACAGAAAAGGCTCTCTCTATACATAAACATAAAGAACAAGCTTTATAAAAATTCTCTCTTTTCTATTCTTTATAAGCCTGAGCGCACTTTTCATCAGGAGATGGTCATCAGGTAAAGGCTCAAGCAGAGAAGAACATCGCCAACCAGCTGGCTATTTTTTGTGCAGAAGGCTTCATTCAGCAGGCTGAAGCCCCTATACTTGCCGCCTTTCTGATCGGGCATGGCGCAAGCGCCCCCGAACGATGGAAGCCTTCGCAGCATGCCCGCCCTCATCCGGCGCTACGCGCCACCTTCTCCCCAGGGAGAAGGACATCATGGAGGGCGTCGCTACGCGACTTTCACGCTACAAAAGACCCCTTTCTCAACAGGCACGAGGTGCGTGGTGGATTTCCCTTCCCGTTTTGACGTGATCGTGATCGGCGGCGGTCATGCCGGTACCGAAGCAGCTCTGGCTGCAGCACGCATGGGCGTGAAGACCCTGCTGCTCACCCACAATGTCGAGACCCTCGGCCAGATGAGCTGCAACCCTGCCATCGGCGGGATCGGCAAGAGTCACCTGGTCAAGGAAATCGACGCCCTTGGCGGCGCCATGGCCATCGCTACCGACAAGGGCGGTATCCAGTTCCGTATTCTCAACAGCCGCAAAGGCCCAGCCGTACGTGCGACCCGCGCGCAGGCCGACCGCGTGCTGTACAAGGCCGCAGTACGCGAGATTCTGGAAAACCAGGCCAACCTGTGGATTTTTCAACAGGCTGCTGATGACCTGATTGTGGAAAACGCTCAGGTCAAAGGCGTGGTCACCCAGATGGGCCTCAGGTTCCACGCGGATTCCGTGGTGTTGACCACAGGCACGTTCCTCGGCGGACTTATCCACATTGGTCTGCAGAATTACTCTGGCGGCCGTGCCGGTGATCCACCTTCCATCGCCCTGGCACATCGTCTGCGTGAGTTGCCTCTGCGCGTGGGTCGCCTGAAGACCGGTACGCCGCCACGCATCGACGGTCGTTCTGTGGATTTCTCGGTGATGACCGAGCAGCCAGGCGACACTCCGACGCCGCTGATGTCCTTCCTCGGCAAGCGCGAACATCAGCCGAAGCAGATCAGTTGCTGGATCACCCATACCAACGCGCGTACCCACGAGATCATTGCCGCCAACCTCGACCGCTCGCCGATGTACTCCGGTGTGATCGAAGGTGTCGGCCCGCGTTATTGCCCGTCGATCGAAGACAAGATTCACCGCTTCGCCGACAAGGACAGCCACCAGGTGTTCATCGAGCCGGAAGGCCTGACCACCCATGAGCTGTATCCCAATGGCATCTCCACCTCGCTGCCGTTCGACGTGCAACTGGAGATCGTGCGCAGCATCCGTGGCATGGAAAACGCCCACATCGTGCGGCCTGGATATGCCATCGAATACGACTACTTCGATCCGCGTGATCTCAAGTACAGCCTGGAAACCAAGGTCATCGGCGGGCTGTTCTTCGCCGGCCAGATCAACGGCACCACCGGCTACGAAGAAGCCGGCGCTCAGGGCCTGCTGGCTGGCTGCAACGCTGCCCTGCGCGCGCAGGGCAAGGAAGCCTGGTGCCCGCGTCGTGACGAAGCCTACATCGGCGTGCTGGTCGACGACCTGATCACCCTGGGCACTCAGGAGCCGTACCGCATGTTCACCTCGCGTGCCGAATACCGGCTGATTCTGCGTGAGGACAACGCCGACCTGCGCCTGACCGAGAAAGGCCGCGAGCTGGGTCTGATCGACGACGAGCGTTGGGCGGCCTTCGAGGCCAAGCGTGAAGGTATCGTGCAGGAAGAGCAGCGCCTGAAGAGCACCTGGGTGCGCCCAGGCACGCCGCAAGGCGATGCCATCGCCGCGCGTTTCGGTACGCCGCTGGCCCACGAATACAACCTGCTCAACCTGCTGGCTCGTCCGGAGATCGATTACGCCACCCTGGTCGAACTGACCGACGCGCCGGTTGTGGATAACCAGGTGGCCGAGCAGGTAGAGATCAAGACCAAGTACGCCGGCTACATCGACCGCCAGCAGGACGAGATCGCCAAGCTGCGGGCCAGTGAGGACACCAAACTGCCGGATGACCTGGACTATGCCTCGATCTCCGGGCTGTCCAAGGAAATCCAGTTCAAGCTCGGCAGCACCCGCCCAGCCACGCTTGGCCAGGCTTCACGGATACCGGGGGTCACCCCAGCGGCGATTTCCCTGCTGCTGATTCACCTGAAAAAACGCAGCGCCGGCCAGAAGCTGGAGCAGAGCGCCTGATGTCGGTCACTCAGCGTCACGCCGAAGAACTGCTCCAGGGTGCCCGCGAGCTCGGTATCGAACTCAGCGCGCAGCAGCAGGAACAGCTGCTCGCCTACCTGGGCCTGCTGATCAAGTGGAACAAGGCTTACAACCTCACTGCGGTGCGCGACCCCGACGAGATGGTTTCGCGCCATCTGCTCGACAGCCTGTCGGTGGTGCCGTTCGTGGCCGAGCTTGGGGATAACTGGCTGGACGTCGGCAGCGGCGGCGGCATGCCTGGCGTGCCGCTGGCGATCATGTTCCCCGAGCGGCGTTTCACCCTGCTCGACTCCAACGGCAAGAAAACCCGTTTTCTGGTGCAGGTGAAACTGGAGCTGAAACTCGCCAACCTCGAGGTTGTCCACAACCGGGTCGAAGCGTATCGCCCCGAGCAGCCGTTCGATGGCATCAGCTCGCGCGCGTTCAGCAG
>CAMPIF010000371.1 GCA_946886245.1 Ectopseudomonas composti
GGCCGGCTGCCTGTTGGCACTGGCTGGCGGCGTGGCAGCGGCGTTCCTGCCTGGCCGTCTGACCTTGCTGGCGGCACTGGGTGCCTGCGGCCTGGGCCTGGCGCTGGTGTTCGTCGCGGTCAATGCACCGGACGTGGCGATGACCCAGCTGATGGTGGAAACCCTCAGCCTGATCTTCCTGGCCCTGGTGTTTCGCAAGATGCCCACGGTGCCAGCCAGCGGCGCACGCGCCCCGTGGAAGCGCCGCCTGCACGCCGCCGTGGCGATCCTCTTCGGTCTCAGCGTGACCGGCGCCCTGCTGCTGGCGACAAGCCTGCCACTGCCGGGCGAAATCGCGCAGTGGTATCAGGCCAACAGCCTGCCGGGCGGTCACGGGCACAACGTGGTCAACGTCATCCTGGTGGACTTCCGCGCTTTCGATACCCTGGGCGAAATTCTCGTGGTCGCCCTCTCTGCCCTCGCGGCGGCCAGCCTGCTGGGCACTGGCCGGCGCTTCGGCAACGAACACAGCGGTGAAGATGCCTTCACCTCGCCGCTGCTGCGCCAGGGCCTGCGCCCGCTGGCCTGGCTGATGCTGGCCGCCTCGCTGCTGCTGCTGTGGCGCGGCCACAACCTGCCGGGCGGTGGTTTCATTGGCGGCCTGGTGGCGGCCTGCGGCCTGATCCTGCTGGTGCTGACCTACGGCCACGGGCAGATTCGCCGGGTGCTGCCCATTGCCCCTGCGCAACTGATCGGTATCGGCCTGGGCTGCGCGACGGGTGCCGGCATGCTTGGCCTGATCACCGGCAATGCGTTTCTCACCGGCCTGTGGACCTTCCCCGGCGGGCTGCCGCTGGGCACGCCCTTGCTCTTCGATGTTGGCGTATTCCTCACCGTGTTCGGCTCGGCCCTGCACATGATCGACAAGCTGACGGGAGTTCGCCAGTCATGGAATGGTTAGCCGCAATCACGACCGGAGGCCTGGCGGGTCTGGGCCTGTGGATGCTTCTGGATCGCAACCTCAAGCGCGTCGTGCTGGGCGTGGTGGTCCTGGGCAATGCAATCAACCTGGGCGTGCTCACCGCCGGACGTTTCTTCGGCGAGCGCCCGGCATTCGTCGAGGCTGGCAACGCAGCCAGCACCGCCAACCCGTTGCCGCAGGCACTGGTGCTGACCGCCATCGTCATCGGTTTCAGCCTGTTCATCTTTGCCCTGGCGCTGCTCAAGCGCACCCGCGAACTGCATGGCGACAAGACCACCGACTCGATCAGTTCGATCACCGAGCAACCGGCGCCGGACTGGCACGACAGCGAGCATGAACACGACGCCAATGGTGCGGAGGCTCGCCGATGAATCACGCGTTACTCGTTGCGCCGATCCTCGTGCCCCTGTGCAGCCTGCTGCTGGCGATCATCCTGCGCCGTCACCTGTTGGCCGTGCGCGTGCTCAGCCTGAGCGGCACCGCCCTGCTGCTGGCCGTCGGCCTGGTGCTGGTCTGGCAGGCCGCGCAGGGCGTGGTGCTCAGCGGTCAGGTGGGCAACTGGCAGGCGCCGTTCGGCATCAGTCTGGTGATCGATCGCCTGTCGGCGGTGATGATCGCCATCAGTGCCCTGATCGCGCTGGTCACCCTGCTCTATGGCGTGGCCAAGGACAACGACAGTGCGATCGGCCGCGACTTCCACCTGTTCATCCAGGGCCTGCTGACGGGCATCTGCGGCGCCTTCATCACCGCCGACATCTTCAACCTGTACGTCTGGTTCGAGGTGCTGCTGATCGCCTCCTTCGCCCTGATGGCGCTCGGCGGCGGCAGCCGCCGGCTGGCCGGCAGCATGACCTACGTGGCGCTGAACCTGTTCGCCACGCTGATCTTCCTGCTCTCCGCCGGCCTGGTCTACGGCGCCAGCGGCACGCTGAACATGGGCGAACTGGCGGTGATCATGCGCAGCGGTGAGGCGCCACCGGGCGTGACGCCAGCGCTGCTGCTGATGCTGCTGTCATTCGCCATCAAGGCCGCGCTGTTCCCGGTATTCGGCTGGCTGCCGGCCACCTACCACGTTGCCCTGACGGCGGTTTCGGCGATGTTTGCAGGGCTCTTGACCAAGGTCGGCGTGTACGCGCTGATCCGCCTGGTGACCCTGCTCTGGCCGGAGTACGGCCTGCCGCATCAACTGCTGCTGTGGGTGGCCTGCGCCACCATGCTGGTGGGCGTGCTGGGTGCGGCGGCGCAGACCGAGGTGCGGCGCATCCTGTCGTTCCACATTGTCAGCCAGGTCGGCTACATGATCCTCGGCCTGGCCCTGGCCACCCCGCTGGCGCTGGCCGGTGCGGTGTTCTACCTGATCCACCATATCGTGGTGAAGGCCAATCTGTTCTTCATCGGCGGCCTGGCGGCGCGCATCTGCGGCTCCGAGCGCCTGGCCGACATGGGCGGGCTTTACAGGCGCATGCCCTGGCTGGCGCTGCTGTTCGCCATTCCGGCGCTGTCGCTGGCAGGCATTCCGCCGCTGTCCGGTTTCTGGGCCAAGTTCCTGCTGGTCAAGGCCAGCCTGGATGCCGCTGCCTGGTGGGCGGCGGGCATCGCCCTGGTGACCGGCGTGTTCACCCTGCTGTCGATGAACAAGATCTGGAACGAAGCCTTTCTCAAGCCTCATCCAGAAGGTGAAGAGGCGCTGCAAGCAGTTGCCGGCATACGCGCCGCCTGGCTGGGCATGAGTGCCCTGGCGCTGCTGACCGTGCTGATCGGCCTGGGCGCCGGCCCGCTGATCGACTACGCCGTGGCTGCCGCCGCGCAGCTCGCCGACCCGCAAGCCTATCTGCAACCCTTTACCGGCGCAGGAGGTACCTGATGCTGTTTCTCATCCATTTGCTGGCCAGTACTGGCCTGGCCTGGAGCCTCGGCGCCGGTCATCTGGGCGGCGCTCTGCTGGCCTTCGCCCTGCTCTACCTGAGCGCTCGCCTGCTGGGGTTGGCAGTCCCGCGCCTGGGCCGTTACGCCCGTAGCCTGGAGCATGGCGTCAGTTTCTGCCTGTGGTTCATCGCCCAGGTGTTTCTTGCAACCTACCAGGTCGCCACGCTGATACTGGCGCGCCGGATCGAGGTGGAGCCGGCCGTGCTGGCCTACCCGGTGACCCGCCGGGAAGTGGACAAGGTCACCCTGCTCGGCACGCTGCTGACCCTGACTCCCGGCACCCTGGCCCTGGACTATGACGAGGAGCAAGGCCTGCTCTATATCCACACCCTCGATGCCCGTCGCCGTGAGGACGTGACCGACATCCTCATCGAGCTGGAACGCCGCCTGCTGGCCTGGCTCGACGCCGGCAAAGCCGAAGGAGCAACGCCATGACCCTGCACCTGGCCGGAGCAGCCTGGGTATTGCCCCTGGCGGCTGCCTTGCTCGCACTGAGCGGTTTGATCACGCTGTATCGCCTGTTACGCGGGCCGAGTCGCCCGGATCGCGCGGTGGCCATCGACGCCCTCACCCTGCTGGCGGTCGCTGCCATGGCGCTGCTGTGCCTGATGCGCGGCGAGGCGCTGTTCCTCGACGTCGCCGTGCTGCTGGCACTGGTGTCGTTTCTCGGCACGGCGGCCTTTGCCTTCCTGTTCGATGATGCCCACAGCCAGATGCCGGAAAAAAGCGAGGAGCACCCATGAACGACGTACAGGCCTGGCTGGCGTCGCTGCTGGTACTGAGCGGTGCGGTGATCTCTCTGCTCGGCGCGATTGGCGTATTGCGCCTGCCCGACAGCTACAGCCGCATGCACGCGGCAAGCAAGGCCGGCGTGCTCGGCGCCGTGTTGCTACTTGGCGCAGTGGCCTTGGCCAGCAGTGGCGAGCTGGCGCTGGAGGCCTTTATCGGCCTGCTGATTCTGCTGGCCAGCGCCCCGCTAGCCGCTCACGCCATCGCCCGCGCCGCCCATCGCGCCGGGATTCGGCCAACGCTGGGGCGACTGGGCGATGAACTGGAGCAACGCAACAGGGGTGGCGAATAGGCTCGATCAGTCGATCTGCCGGCGAAACGGCGGCAGAGCATTGAGAATCGCCTTGCCATAGCGCTGGGTGACCACACGCCGATCCAGCAACGTGATGGTGCCGCGATCGGCCTCGGTACGCAGCAGGCGACCACAGGCCTGGACCAGGCGCAGCGAGGCGTCCGGCACGGCGATTTCCATGAAGGGATTGCCACCGCGTGCCTCGATCCATTCGGCCAGCGCCGCCTCCACCGGGTCGTCCGGCACGGCGAAGGGAATCTTGGCGATCACCACGTGTTCGCAATAAGCGCCGGGCAGATCGACGCCCTCGGCAAAGCTGGCCAGGCCGAACAGCACGCTTTCCTCACCGGAATCGACGCGTGCCTTATGTTTGTTCAGGGTCTCCTGCTTGGACAGGTTGCCCTGAATGAACACGCGCTTGCGCCAGTCGCGATCGAGGCCGTCGAACACGTCCTGCATCTGCTTGCGCGAGGAGAACAGCACCAGCGTACCGCGGCTGCCTGCCACCAGGCCCGGCAACTCACGAATGATGGCCGCCGTATGCACAGCAGCCTCACGGGGATCGGCCTTGAGATCAGGCACGCGCAGCAGGCCGGCGTCGGCATGGTGGAAGGGGCTCGGCACGATGGCGGCGACCGCCACCTTGGGCAGCCCGGCACGCATGCGATAGCGGTCGAAGGTGCCCAGCGCAGTCAGCGTGGCAGAGGTCACCAGGGCGCCGTGGGCGACATTCCACAGGTTGCGGCGCAAGGTCTCGGCCGCCAGGATCGGGCTGGCGTTGACCTCGATGTCGAACAGCGCACCGCTCTCGGCCAGGGTCAGCCAGCGCGCCATGGGCGGGCTTTCCTCAGGGTCTTCGGCGGTGAAGGCCAGCCACAGCTCCCAGTTGCCCTTGGCGCGCGCCATCAAGCTGCCGAACAGCGGGTACCACTCCTCGGCCTGATGGCTGGCGATGCCCACCGCGCCCTCGCCATCCATCGCTTCCTTGAGC
>CAMPIF010000372.1 GCA_946886245.1 Ectopseudomonas composti
GAAGCCTCCGTGATAGTCGGGCGGATCGTTGAGAAAGCAGGGAGACGGACCGAGAAGAATCAGCCGGGAGAACAGCTCGGGGCGCCTGATGGCCGCGAGAATGCCGACGCTGCAACTGATCGAGTGGCCAACGAAGGTCAGATCACCCGAGAGCTCGAGGGCGTCGCACACTTCCAGAAGGTCCTCTACGTAACCCTCCAGTTGGGCATAGCGGGCCGGGTGGAAGGCGTTGGCATCGGAGCGGCCGCTGCCGACATAGTCAAACAGCACCTGGTGCCAGTGCTGGCTGAAGGCTGGCGTGACCTTGCTCCACATATCCTGATTGCAACCGAAGCCGTGGCCGTAGATGAGCGTTGGGGCATTGGCCGTTTGCGCTTTCAAGCGTTGAACGTTGTTGCGCTGGATGATGTTCATGCCGCCACCTTGCCATGTGCCGAGTCGACCTTGGCCGGGACTCAACTGCTGTGAAGACGAAAAAATGGCGCCAGTATAGTGATTTTTCCTGGCTGGTGGCTTTTTGCTACAGATCGTCCGTCAGCCCTGGCACGTTGCGGTAAAGCTCAAGCGCCTGCGGGTTGGCCAGGGCATCGGTGTTCTTCACCGGGCGGCCGTGGACGACATTGCGCACCGCGAGTTCGACGATCTTGCCGCTGAGGGTACGTGGAATATCGGCGACCTGGAGGATCTTCGCCGGCACGTGGCGTGGCGTGGTGTTGGCGCGAATCACTCGGCGAATCTCTTCGCGCAGGGTGTCGTCCAGCGTCACGCCGTCACGCAGACGCACGAACAGCACCACGCGCACATCGCCCTGCCAGTCCTGGCCAATGACGATGGACTCCAGCACCTGTGACACCTTTTCCACCTGGCGATAGATCTCTGCGGTGCCAATGCGAACGCCGCCCGGGTTGAGCACGGCATCGGAGCGGCCATGAATGACCAGGCCACCATGGGTGGTTTGCTCGGCATAGTCGCCGTGGGCCCAGACGCCGGGGAAGGTGGCGAAATAGGCCGCGCGGAATTTCTCGCCATCTGCGTCGTTCCAGAAGCCCACCGGCATCGAGGGAAAGTGCCGGGTGCAGACCAGCTCGCCTTTTTCCCCGGTCACCGCCTGGCCACTGTCGTTCCACACCTGCACGTCCATCCCCAGGCCCTTGCACTGCAGTTCGCCACGCCAGACCGGCAGGGTCGGGTTGCCCAGGGCGAAGCAGGAGACGATGTCGGTACCGCCCGAGATCGAGGACAGGCACAGGTCACGTTTCACGTCGCGGTAGACGTAGTCGAAGCTTTCGTGGAGCAGCGGCGAGCCGGTGGAAAGGATCGCCTTGAGCATGCTCAGCTTGTGGCTTTCACGGGGTTTGACGCCGGCTTTCTCCAGTGCGGCGATGAACCTGGCGCTGGTGCCGAAGACAGAAATGTCCTCGGCGTCGATCAGATCGATCAGGCGCGTCGGTTCCGGATGCAAGGGCGAGCCGTCGTAGAGCACCAGGGTGGCGCCCAAGGCCAGGCCTGCTACCTGCCAGTTCCACATCATCCAGCCGCAGGTGGTGTAGTAGAAGAGACAGTCATCGGCTGTCAGGTCGGTGTGCAGGCCCAGCTCCTTGAAGTGTTGCAGCAGGGTACCGCCGACGCCGTGGACGATGCACTTGGGCACGCCGGTGGTGCCGCTGGAGTAGAGGATGTACAGCGGTTGGTCGAAGGGCACCGGGGTGAACTGCGGCGCGCCGCCGGGCTGATAGAAATCCTGCCAAAGGCTGATCGCTGCGACGGATTTGCAATCCGTGGCACGAGCGTCGAGCTTGGCGTAAGGCACCAGCACCAGATGCTGCAAGGAAGGCAACTGGTCGAGAATTTCATTGAGCTTTTCAGTCAGGTCCAGATTCTTCCCAGCATAGCGATAACCGGCGGCGGCGATCAGCGCCTTGGGTTCGATCTGGCCGAAGCGGTCGATCACCCCCTGGGTGCCAAAATCCGGCGAGCAGCTCGACCAGGTGGCGCCGAGGCTGGCGGTGGCGAGCATGCCCACCACGGTCTGCCAGGTGTTGGGCATGACGGCCGCCACGCGATCACCGATGCCCACGCCCGCGTGTTGCAGGGCGCGTTGCAGCCCGGCGACATGGGCAGCCAGTTGCGCATGGCTGAGCTGTTCGCGGGTGCCATCCTCGGCGATGGCCACCAGTGCCGGATGACCGTCACGGCGGCGCAGCAGGTGTTCGGCGAAATTCAGGGTGGCGCCGGGAAACCACTGCGCATCCGGCATTGCCGGGCCTTCGCGCAGGACGCATTCGGCGAGGCTGTGCAAGCGCATGTCGAAGAAGTCGACGATGGCCTGCCAGAAGGCTTCGCGTTGCTCGACGCTCCACGTGTGCAGGGCAGGGTAGTCGGCCAGTTGCAAACTCTGGCGCTCGTTGACGAAACGGCGGAATGCATCCATGCGGGTGCCAGCGATGCGGTCGGCGGAGGGCGTCCAGAGAGGCTGCTGCATGGCCAGTCCTCGTCGTTGCTTGTTCGTAAGCTTCAGGTTAGTACGCATGGGCAATCAGGCCTTTAACCTGAGCGACCTTCGCGGCTATCGCACCGACCTTTTCATATGTTCGGAAGCAAACGACAGGCCGATACGGTACACCTGCCTGTAGGAGCGGCTTTAGCCGCGATAATCGCGGATGAATCCGCTCCTACGCATATGCGGGCTGTTGTTCAGTGCGTAGGGTGGATCACGCTTCACCGATCCACCACGACGGTGGATGAAAAAAGCGTCATCCACCCTAGGGGACCTGGCGGCTCAGGCGTGCCCGAGCTACCCGCGAGCCGTTGGTCTTGCCCAGCACTTCGCAGATGCGTTGACCCGCGGCGATCAGCTCGTCCATGTCCACACCTGTCTCGATACCCAGGCCCTGCATCAGGTAGAGCACGTCCTCGGTGGCGACGTTGCCGGTGGCGCCCTTGGCATAGGGACAACCGCCCAGGCCGGCGACCGAGCTGTCGAACACACTGATGCCTTCGAGCAGGCTGGCGTAGATGTTGGCCAGGGCCTGGCCATAGGTGTCGTGGAAATGCCCGGCGAGCCTATCGCGCGGGATGTCGCGGCCAACCACCTCGATCAGCGCGCGCGTCTTGCCGGCGGTGCCGGTGCCGATGGTGTCGCCCAGCGACACTTCGTAGCAGCCCATGGCATACAGCTCGCGGGCGACGCTGGCGACCTGCTCGGGCGCGACTTCGCCATCGTAAGGGCAGCCGAGTACGCAGGAAACGTAGCCGCGTACACGCACGTTCGCCGCCTT
The DNA here is from genome assembly GCA_946886245.1 of Ectopseudomonas composti. Next base: position 3,279 of record CAMPIF010000372.1, read on the forward strand.
GGCCGCTGCCATCAGTGGTACGAAGCGCTGCAGGCTGTCGGCGATGGAGCAGTTGATGTTCTTCTGTGAGAAGGCCTCGCTGGCGGCGGCGAACACCGCCACTTCCTCGACCCTGGCTTCGAGTGCGGTTTCGAAGCCTTTCAGATTCGGCGTGAGCGCCGCATAGGTGACGCCCGGTTTACGCTGGATGCCGGTGAACACCTCGGCGGAGCCGGCCATCTGCGGCACCCACTTGGGCGAGACGAAGCTACCCACCTCGATATGGCTCAGGCCGGCGGCTGTCAGGCCGTCCACCAGGCGCACCTTGTCGGCGACGCTGATCGGCTGTTTCTCGTTCTGTAGGCCATCGCGCGGGCCGACTTCGACCAGGCGCACGGATTCAGGCAGGTTCATAGGCTGTCCTCGTTTTCATCGTAGGGTGCGCCGTGCGCACCACTCGCGGCAAGATGGTCGATTCGCTGCGTAGGGCGGACATCGCTTTTCATGTCCACCTTGATGCAGGCGAATGACTTCATGGTGGATCGATGAAGCGCGATCCACCCTAGGGTTCGAGCTCCACCAACACCGCACCTTCGCTGACCATTTCCCCTTCGCGGCAGTACAGCGCCTTGACCGTCCCGGCTTCGGGCGCGCGGATGCTGTGCTCCATCTTCATCGCCTCCAGCACCACCAGCGCCGTGCCAGTCTCGACCGCCTGACCGGGTTCGACCAGTACGCGGACGATGCTGCCGTTCATCGGGGCACTGAGGCCACCCTGCTGGGCATGGCTGGCCTCGGCGGCAGCGATAGGGTCGAAGCGGCTGATGGCATGCAGCTCGCCGTGCCATTGCAAATAGAGGGTTTCGCCACGGCGAATGGCGCGCAGACGCTGGCGCGTGCCATCGATCTCCGCCAGCAGCTCTTCGCCCTGCAAGCGGGCCTGGTTGCTCGCGCGCACCTTGTGGCTCTCGCCCTGGCAGTTCAGGTGCAACTCGATTTCCGCCGCACCGCCTGCGCGCCATCCTGTGCGGGCCGCCCAGGGCGAATGGCTGTCGTCCGCGCGCTGCACGGGGCTTTCGCTCTGTACCCAGGCATCGGCGGTGAGTTGCCAGAAGGCGTCCGGCAACTCACCGGGGGCAGGCAGCAACTGCTGCTGATGGCGCGGGATAAAGCCTGTATCCAGCTCGCACGCGGCGAAGGCCGGGTGAGCAAGGATGCGTTGCAGGAACGCCAGGTTGGTTTTCACGCCACCGACCAGGGTGCCTTCGAGCATGGCCAACAGACGAAGGCGCGCCTGCTCACGGTTTTCGCCCCAGGCGATCAGCTTGCCCAGCATCGGGTCGTAAAAGGGCGAGACGCTGTCACCCTCCGCCACGCCGCTGTCGATGCGACGCCCGTCACCGTTGCCGGCTTCGCGGTACAGCGCCAGGGTGCCGGTGGCGGGGAGGAAATCGTGATCCGGGTCTTCGGCGTACAGCCGCACCTCGATGGCGTGACCGTTCAATGGCACCTGCTGCTGGGTGATCGGCAGCGGCTCGCCACGGGCGACGCGAATCTGCCAGGCCACCAGGTCGAGGCCGGTGATGGCCTCGGTGACCGGATGTTCGACCTGCAGGCGGGTGTTCATCTCCATGAAGAAGAAGTCGCCACGCTCGTCGAGCAGAAACTCCACCGTGCCGGCGCCGACATAGCCGATGG